>CAZHWA010000062.1:0-8615 GCA_964536175.1 uncultured Terricaulis sp.
TGCGGACCGTTATGATGAATTCCTCGACGTCCAGCGTCGAAACCTCAACGTCGATCGAATCGACATCGGCGAACCGCTTGAACAGGACGCTCTTGCCCTCCATCACCGGCTTCGCCGCCATGGCGCCGAGATTTCCCAGCCCGAGAATGGCGGTGCCGTTGGTAATGACCGCAACCAGATTGCCCTTGGCCGTATAATCGTACGCCTTGTCCGGGTCGGCGGCGATGGCCTTCACCGGCGCCGCCACGCCCGGGGAATAGGCGAGCGAAAGATCGCGCTGCGTCGACATCGGCTTGGTGGGCGTGATGGAGAGCTTTCCCGGCGTGGGGACGCGATGGAAATCCAGCGCTTCGGCGTCAGAGAAGCTGTTCCTTGGAGATTCGGGCATGTGCGGTGAGGCTCGGCGGCAACGTTGCGCGCACCCTAGCCGCGAGCCTCGCCTCGTCAATGGAAGTTGCGACAGCCGCAAGCTAAAGCTTGTGCGTGCCCGATTCCTCGCACAAGCCCCCGCTAAAAGCGACGCCGTTCATGGCGCAATACCTTGCCGCCAAGAGCGAGCATCCGGACGCGCTCTTGTTCTTCCGCATGGGAGACTTTTACGAGCTGTTCTTCGACGATGCAGCGAAAGCGTCGGCGGCGGTGGGCATCGCGCTGACGAAACGTGGCCAGCACGCCGGCGAGCCGATCCCAATGGCCGGGGTGCCATGGCATCAAGCGGAGAGTTATCTCGCCAAGCTGATCCGCGCGGGCTTCAAGGTCGCTGTCTGCGAGCAGCTCGAAGATCCGGCCGAAGCCAAGAAGCGCGGTGCGAAATCCATCGTTGCGCGCGGGATCGTGCGCGTGGTTACGCCCGGCACGCTCACAGAAGAAGGATTGCTCGAGGCGCGGGCCGTCAACCGCCTCGCGGCGATCGCATACGCCGGCGAGGCGGCGGCGCTTGCCTGGGCGGATGTGTCAACCGGCGCCTTCGACACGCGAGTGATTGAGCCGGGCGAGGCCGAGTCCGAGATTGTGGCGCTGGCGCCGGCCGAGCTGCTTGTCGTCGAGGCGGACGCCGCGCGCGTCGCGGAACCGGCGCGCATCTGTGGAGCGGCAGTGACGATGCGTCCGGGCGTGAAGGCCGATGCAAAGGCTGCAGCGCGCCGCCTCAAGGCGATGTTCGAAGTGGCCGCGCTCGATGCGTTCGGCGATTTCTCCCAGCCTGAACTCTCGGCGATGGGTCTGCTGTTGGACTATGTCGAGCTGACGCAAGCGGGCTCTGCGCCACGCCTTGCCCCGCCCAAGCGCAATGCGGCGAGCGCATTCATGGCGATCGACGCGGCCACGCGCGCGGCGCTTGAAATCGACCGCTCAGTGCGCGGTGGGCGCGAAGGCTCGCTATTGGCGTGCGTGGACCGCACGATCACGGCCGCCGGCAGTCGAGTGCTGGCGGAGCGTGTGATCCATCCACTGACAGATGTGCGCGCAATAGATGCACGCCTGGATTCGGTGCAGTTCTTCGTGGAGGCGCCCAGCCGCCGCGCGGCGGTGCGCGAAGAGCTGCGCGCCGCCGGAGACATCGCGCGCGCCCTGATGCGCCTTGCCTTGGGTCGCGGCGGACCGCGCGATTTGGCGCAGCTCCGTGACGGCCTGCTGGCGGGCGATCGCGCAGCCGCACGTCTGCGCGACGCAGGCGACGGGACGCCCGTTGAAGTATCCCGCGCGTCGGCGGCGCTGTCGCTTGTTGCGCATTCGGCCTGTGCCGACCTTGCCCAGATGCTGGAGCGCGCACTCGCGCCCGATCTGCCGCCGCTCACGCGCGACGGCGGCTTCATTGCGGCGGGCTACGACGCAGCGCTCGATGAGGCGCGCGCACTTCGCGACGACAGCCGCAAGGTGATCGCAGCGCTTCAGGCCAAGTACGCCGAGGAGGCCGGTATTTCCGGCCTCAAGCTCAAGCACAACAACGTGCTCGGCTATCATCTCGACGCCACTGCAAAACAAGCGGAGACGCTGCTGTCGCCGCCCCTCAACGCGCGCTTCATTCATCGGCAGACCAACGCCGGCTCGGTGCGGTTCACGACCACCGAACTCGCGGAGCTGGATGCCCGCATCGCCCGCGCAGGCGAGGCGGCGTTGGCGCGCGAACAGACGCTATTCAAGGAATTCGCCGCGCGCGCCGCGGCCCTTGAGACGGAAATTCGCGCCGCCGCCGAGGCGCTGGCCATCCTCGATGTGGCGGCCGGCCTGGCCGAATGGGCCGAAGAAGCTCAGGCGACGCGGCCTCAGGTCGACGAAACTACGGCGCTGCTCGCCGAAGGCGCGCGCCATCCGGTGGTCGAAGACGGCGTGCGCCGGGAGGGGCAGGGTTTCACCCCGAACCATGCGCGCCTCGATGCGGAAGGCAGGTCCGGCCCGCGTCTGCTGGTCGTCACAGGCCCGAACATGGCTGGCAAGAGCACCTATCTGCGCCAGATCGCTCTGCTCGCCGTTCTCGCGCAGGCCGGTGCGTATGTGCCGGCCAAGAAGCTGCGTCTCGGTATTGTTGACCGCGTGTTCGCGCGCGTCGGCGCTTCGGACGATCTGGCGCGCGGGCGATCGACGTTCATGACTGAAATGGTCGAGACGGCGGCGATCTTGCATCAAGCGGGACCGCGTGCGCTTGTCGTGCTCGACGAGATCGGGCGCGGCACCGCCACGTTCGATGGTCTCGCCATCGCCTGGGCGGTGGCCGAGCACTTGCACGACGTGAACAGCTGCCGGTCGGTGTTTGCGACCCACTACCACGAACTGACCCGGTTGGCGGAGCGGCTGGAGGCGGGCGCAAACGCGCACCTGCGGGCCAAGGAATGGAAAGGCGACCTTGTTTTTCTGCACGAAGTCGCGCCAGGCGCGGCCGACCGCTCCTATGGCATCCAAGTGGCGAAGTTGGCTGGTTTGCCAAAATCTGCGGTGGAGAGGGCGCGCGCGGTGCTGACGCGGCTTGAAGCCAATGGCGGTGCGACACGCGTGGAATTTGCCGATGACCTCCCGCTCTTTTCGCAGGTTGTCGCCGAAGCCGCGCTTTCGCCGCTCGAGATCGCGGTTTCAGAGCTCGATCCGGACGCGCTTACTCCCAAGCAGGCGCTCGACGCGCTCTACCGGCTGAAGGCGGTTCAGAAGGAAAACTAGGGCTGTTGCTCGTCTTGCGGCTGCAGGTCGGGGTTGGTCAGCACCGGCTGGCGGCGGTTGACGCTGTCGCGGGCTTCGTCCATCGCCGCCCCGGCGATGATGTTGTCGCGGATCAGCGGAAACGAACCCGTCTGCACCACGATGGTCAGCATGACGCCCAAAATGGCGCCCAGGACCAGACCCGTCACCCCCCAGAGCGAAGCGGCGAACCAATAAGCCGACGCGCGCTCGCTTTTGATCCGCTGAAGGAACAACTTCTGGTCCATCAGCGCTTCCATGCGCCCGCGATCGGGGTGGTCGGTGACCTGAGCGTCCTCGACAGTGGTCAGTTTGATGGTCTTGCCGCTCTTTCCGCGCATCGAGAAAGGTCTCCGCAAAGCAATCCGCTGCTCTGTTGTGGCTGTGCTCGCGAAATGAGGCAAGTTTGCGAACAGCCTTTTACCAAGAAGTCATCGGATACAGCGCTTGGGAGTGGCGCGATTGCCGCACATGCTGAAATGATGGGCACATGTCCGGCCCCCTAAGAACCGCACGAGGCTAGCGCCTTCTCGTCGATGGGGGCCAGCTGCGCGCGGCGCTCGTCTCGCTCTGGCAGAGCCAGGGCGAGGCCGGCCGCGACGCCGTTCGGGACACACTCCGGGCAGCCTTGGAGGCGGGCCGGGCCGGCGCCAGGCGGAGGCTCGAAGCGGGAGAAAACGGGCTGGCGATCGCCCGCCTGTTGGCGAGCGGTGCAGACGAGCTCGTGCGCGCCCTTTACGACTTCACGACCGCGCAGGTCTTCGGCGGCTTTAATCCGACCGATGGCGAGCGCTTTGCGGTTGTGGCTGTCGGCGGCTACGGCCGCGGCGAACTGGCGCCGTTTTCCGACCTCGATCTGCTGTTTCTTCGCGCCCACAAACCGACCTCGCTCGGCGAGCGCGTTACGGAATACATGCTGCTCATGCTGTGGGACCTTGGTCTCAAGGTGGGTCATGCATCGCGCAACGTCGATCAGTGTCTGCGGCTCGCGCGCGAAGATCATACCGTCCAGACCGCCCTGCTCGAGGCGCGCTTCATTGCCGGCGACGAAACGCTGGCGGAGACCCTGATCTCGCGATTCCGAAAGGAAGTGGCGGAGCGCGATCATGCCGGCTTCATCGCGGCCAAGCTAAAGGAGCGCGACGAGCGTCATGCGCGCGCGGGCGCTTCGCGTTACATGGTCGAGCCCAACGTCAAGGAGGGCAAGGGCGGCCTGCGGGACTTGCACACCCTGTTCTGGATGGCGCGCCATCGATATGGTTTCTTGCGGCCGCGCGATTATGCCGATGCAGGCGTGTTTACCGAGGAAGAGCGAGTCGCCTTCCGTCGCGCGCTGCGCTTCTTGTGGACGGTCCGTTGTCACCTGCATTTTGTCGCCGGCCGAGCTGAGGAGCGCCTCACCTTCGACTTGCAGCCCGAGCTCGCCAAGCGTCTGGGCTTCAGCGCCCGCAGCGACCACAGCGAAGTCGAGCGCTTCATGAAGCGCTATTTCCTCGTGGCGAAGGAGGTCGGCATGCTGACGCGCGTACTGTGCGCCAAGCTCGAAGCCGACAACGCCAAGAAGGCCCCCCGCGGCCTGCAGCGCTTTATCGACGGCGTTCGCCGTAGAACGCCGCCGGAAACGCCGGGCTTCTTCATCGACGGCGGACGCCTCAATATCGAGCGGCCGCGGGTGCTGCAAAAACCTGCGAATGTGATCAAGCTCTTCGAAATCGCCGAGCGTCGCGATCTAGACGTGCATCCCTCGGCGCTGGGTCAGGCGGCGCGTCGCGCGCGCAAGCTGCCGGTCGCATGGCGCAAGGATCCGCAATCGCGCGAGCTCTTCCTCAAAATTGTCGAGTCGCGACGCCATCCAGCCGCTGCGCTGAAGCTGATGAACGAAGCCGGCGTGCTGGGAAAATTTGTGCCTGAGTTTGGGCGCATCGTCGGCCAGATGCAGTTCAATATGTACCACCACTTTACGGTGGATGAGCACACCTTGCAGGCGATCGAAACCATGTCGGAGATCGAGCGCGGCTTGCACAAGGATCGCCACCCGCTGACGACCTCGATATTTCCGAAGATCATCAACCGCCGCGCGCTTTATCTCGCGATGTTGCTGCACGATACCGGCAAGGGCGATGGGGATCAGCAGGTCGCGGGCGAGAAGTCGGCGCGGGCGGCGTGCGAGCGTCTCGGCCTGCCGAAAGAAGAGGTCAAGCTCGTCGGCTGGCTCGTGCGCCATCACCTGCTGATGAGCGATGTTGCGCAGAAGCGAGATATCGGCGATCCGCGCACCGTTGCGCAGTTCGCCCGTGCGGTAGGCACCGTCGAGCGATTGCGTCTGCTCCTGATCCTGACGGTATCGGACATCCGCGCCGTTGGCCCGAATGTCTGGAATGACTGGAAAGGGCAATTGCTGCGCGATCTGTACCGGCTGACCGAAGCGGCTTTGCACGGCGGCCGTTCCGACGAAGCCAGCGTGCGCGAACATCTCGCGGAGATCGCCGCGCAGGCGAAACAGGAATTGCTCGCGGCGGCTGGCGATGCAAACGGCGCGCTCGACGCTTGGATAGGCGGGCTCGACGACAGCTACTGGCTCAATCACGACGCCGAAGCGCAGCAATGGCACGCGCGCGAAGTTATCGCGGCGCGAAAGGAGCGTGCGATTCCTCATGTGGCCGCGCGCGTTCGCGAAACGCAAGGCGTAACCGAGGTCCTGATCTACGCCGGCGATCGGCCCGGTTTGTTCGCCAGCCTGGCTGCCGCCATTTCAACATCGGGGGCGGATATTGTCGGCGCGCGCGTACACACCACCCGGCACGGCGCTGCGTTCGACGTGTTTTCCATTCAAACGATGGATATGAAGCCATTCGGTTTGCGCGACCCGAGGATGCTCGAGCGGCTGATCCAGCGCCTGACGCGTGCGGCTTTGGAGGATTATCCCCTGCCAGCGGCGTCGCCGCCCTCTCGCCGCAAAGCCGCCTTTGCGATCGAGCCATGGGTGCGGGTTGACAACGACATCACGCCAGACGCCACCGTGATCGAAGCTTCGGGGCGCGACCGACGCGGCCTGCTGGCCGAGCTGGCGCATGTCTGCGCCGAAGCGAAAACCTCCATCAGCAGCGCGCATATCGACACGTATGGCGTGCGGGCCTCAGACGTCTTCTACGTACAAGAGGAGGAGGGCGGCCAGATTACCAGCCCCAGACGCATCGCCTCGTTGCGCAGCAAGTTGGAAGCCGTGCTGGGCGCGGCCGAGCCTGAACCGCCCGCTGATCCGGCCAGAAAGCCGCTGGCGGTGGCGCGCCATTCGCCGGCGCGCTAGCAAGTGTGCTGCGTGTTGAGTCGCGGGAATTCATGAGCCTGGCGAGAAACACCGCCGTCATCGGCGGACTGACGTTCGTATCGCGTCTGTTGGGTTTTGCGCGCGACGTGCTGTTAACCGCAGCGCTCGGCGCGGGACCCATCGCCGATGCGTTCAACGCCGCGCTCCGATTCCCCAACCTGTTCCGCCGGTTGTTTGCCGAAGGCGCGTTCAGTCAGGCCTTCGTGCCGGTCTATTCCAAGACACTAGCGGAGCAGGGCGAAAAGAGCGCCGACACGCTCGCGGCGGAGGCTCTGGCTGTGCTTGTGCTTGCGACCAGCGTCCTCAGCGCACTGGCGATTTTGGCGATGCCTTGGATCAACCTTGTGCTGTTCGCCGGCTATGCTGACGATCCCGAGACCTTTCGGCTGGCAACGCTGCTGACGCAGATCACCATGCCGTATCTCATCTTCATGAGCATGGCGACCCTGTTCGCGGGCGCTCTGAACGCGCGCGGACGCTTCCTGGTGGCGGCAGCCGCGCCCACCTTGCTGAACATATGCTTATTGGTTGGCGTTTGGTTCTTCCGCCATGACCAGACGCAAGCGGCGTTCGCCGCAGCGATCGCCGTCTCGGTTTCCGGCGTCCTGCAGGCCGCGTGGGTGGCGCTGGGCGCGCGCCGCGCCGGCGTGCGGACCCGGCCGAAAGCGCCCCGCCTCAGCCCCAACGTCAAGCGCCTGCTCGTCCTTGCCGGCCCTGCGGCGGTTGCCGGCGGGGCGCTACAGATCAACGTGATCGTCAGCACCATAATTGCCTCTTTCGAAGAGGGGGCAATCACACTCTTGAACGTGGCCGACCGGCTCTACCAGCTGCCGCTCGGCCTCATCGGTGTGGCAGTCGGCGTCGCGATGCTGCCGCGGCTGTCCCGACTCGTACAGGCAGAGGACCGCGCCGGGGCGCAAGGAGCGCTGGACGAGGCGGTCAACCTGTCGATGGCGTTTACGCTGCCGGCCGCCGCGGCGATGTTGGCGATGCCTGCATTTCTGTTGGAGGGGCTGTTCACGCGCGGTGAGTTCACGGCCCAGAACGCGCACGACGGCGCACTGGCCCTATTCCATTACGGCTGGGGCGTACCTGCGTTCGTGTTGGCGAAAATCTACGCGCCGGGGTTCTTTGCCCGCGAGGACACGCGCGCGCCGATGCGCTTTGCCCTCATCTCGATGGCGATCAATATCGTGTTGGGCGCGTCGCTGTTCTTTGTGTTGCGAGAATTCGGCTATTTGGGATTTCCAGGGCTGGCGATCGCCACCAGCGTCGCAGCGTGGGTCAATGTTGGAATGATGGTCGCGGCTCTGGTGCGGAGGGGCGCTTACGCTCCGTCCGCCAAAGCCACGTGGCGTTTCACCCGGATTCTGCTGGTCTCCGGCGCGCTGGGGGCGGCCATGTGGCTCGCGGCGTCAAACCGCGATCTGATCGAGGGCTGGTTTGGCTGGTCCCGGGGCGACCTGTTCGGCCCCAAGGAATGGGCCGTGCTGGCCACGATCGTGGTGGGCGGCTTGTCGTATTTCGCGCTGCTCTTCGTTACAGGGTCGGTGACGGTCAAAGAGGTCCGCGCCGCATTCCGGCGCGAGAAGGGCGCGCAAGATGCCGGCCGCTTGCCGCCGGGCGGCGAGGGCTGATAGAAGCCGCGCCATGGACGGGAAGACGCATCTGCGGCGATGGCGGGCCTTGAGCTGACGCCGTTTACAGCGCGCGCTTGCGCGCACGTACTTCCGTTCCGGAGTTTTCCATGACCGACGTTCCGCTGCCCCGGTACCAGGGCCCACAGCGCGTGTTTTCGGGGATGCAGCCAACCAATGGCCTGCACCTCGGCAACTATCTCGGCGCCTTGCAGAAATGGGTGACGCTACAGGAGTCGTACGAGTGCATCTATTGCGTCGTCGATCTGCACGCGATCACCACCGATCCCGATCCCAAGACGCTCGCCTCGCGCACGCGCGAGGTGGCCGCCGCCTATATCGCCGCCGGCGTCGATCCCAAGCGCTCGATCGTGTTTGTGCAATCGGCGGTGCGCGAGCATTCCGAGCTGGCCTGGATATTCAATTGCGTGGCGCGCATGGGCTGGGTTGAACGCATGAACCAGGTCAAGGACAAGGCGGGC
>CAZHWA010000063.1:0-8534 GCA_964536175.1 uncultured Terricaulis sp.
ATCTTGTCATGGTGGAGATGTTGGACAAAGGGCGCCGTTCGGCAAGTCACATGGCCGAGATGCCGCCGTCCACCTTGATTTCCGAGCCGGTGACGAACCGGCTTTCATCCGACAGGAGATAAAGGGCGGCCATGGCCACGTCGGCAGGGGCGCCGATACGGCCCAGCGGCACTTGCCGCGCGAGCTTGGCTTCGGCCTCGTCCTTGCCGAACAAGCCGCGCAACGGGTCCAGGATCGGCGTATCGATGAAGGTCGGATGGATGGAGTTGGAGCGCACGTCGAGCTTCTTCTTGGCGCAGTGCAGAGCGATATTCTTGGAAAGCAGCCACACCGCCGCTTTCGAGGCGTTGTAGGCTGGCGTGTTGTGGCTGGCGATGAGTCCGGCGATCGAGGAGATGTTGACGATCGAGGCCGGCTGGTTTTGCGCCAGATATTTGATGGCGTGTTTGGCCCCCAGGAATACGGAGTCGACATTGACGGCCATCACGCGGCGAAAGGTTTCCAGCTCCAGCTCCTCGATATTGCCGCGCCCGCCGCTAATGCCTGCGTTGTTCACCAGACCTGAGACGCCGCCCATCGCGCGATTGGCCGCCTCGAGCGCGGCGACCCACTGAGCTTCGTCGGCGACGTCCAGTTCGACTGCGAAGGCGGTTCCTTCGCCATGCGCCGCGTCAATCTCGCGCGCTGTGTGTTTCACGCCCGCAAAGTTCAGGTCGGCGAGCGCGACCTGGGCGCCCTCGGCCGCGACGGCGCGCGCGATGGCTGCGCCGAGTCCCTGCGCTGCGCCCGTGACGAATATCTTCTTGCCTGCAACGCGACCCGCCATCACGCGCCTCCCATCTTGAGGCGAAACTCTGTGGCGCGGAACGTCAAAGCGCAAGCTTGCCGCGGGGAATCCCGCGCGTTAGGTGTCGCGCAGGGAGGCCGCCATGGAATGGGACGCGCTGCTGCTGTCGCGGCTGCAATTTGCCTTCACCATCGGCTTTCACATCATCTTCCCGGCTTTCACGATCGGGCTCGCGTCGTTTCTTGCTGTGCTCGAAGGGCTTTGGCTCTTCACCAGGAAGCCGTTGTTCAAGAACCTCTATCTGTTCTGGGTGAAGATCTTCGCCATTTCGTTCGGCATGGGCGTCGTATCGGGCGTGGTGATGAGCTACCAGTTTGGCACCAACTGGAGCGTTTTCTCCGCCCAGGCCGGCAGCGTCATCGGCCCGCTGCTGGCCTACGAGGTGCTGACGGCGTTCTTCCTCGAAGCTTCCTTCCTCGGCATCATGTTGTTTGGCTGGAAGCGGGTTGGGCCGGGCCTGCACTTCTTTTCCACCCTGATGGTGGCCATCGGCACGCTGATCTCGGCCTTCTGGATCCTGGCCGCCAATTCCTGGATGCAGACCCCGCAAGGGTTCGCCTTCGCCGAAGACGGGACCATGGTGGCGACGTCCTTCGTCGAGGTGATCTTCAACCCGTCGACGCCTTCGCGCTTCGCTCACATGGTGCTTGCCGCCTATCTGACAACGGCGATGGCGGTGGCCGGCGCGTCTGCATTCGCGCTGCTGCGTAACCGCGCCTTGGAGGAAAGCCGCGTTGCGCTGCGCATGGCGGTCTTGATGATGGCGATCGTTGCGCCGCTGCAGGTCGTGGTCGGTCACGAGAGCGGCATGGTCGCGATCGAGCACCAGCCCGCCAAAGTCGCGGCCATGGAAGGCTGGTGGGAGACGCGCGCCGATCAGCCCACAATCCTCTTTGCCTGGCCCCATGAACCGGAGGAGCGCAACCTCTTCGAAATCGCTGTGCCGAACACGAGTTCGATCGTATTCGGCAACGAAGCCGAGGAGGAGCTGCGCGGACTCAGTTCGTATCCAGACACGGAGCGGCCGCCGGTGGGCATCGTGTTCTGGTCGTTCCGCATCATGGTCGGCATGGGGCTCATCATGGTGGCGCTCGGGCTTTGGGGCGCGCTGGCGTGGCTGACTAAGCGTCTCGATACCGCGCCTATCTATCACCGCGCGCTCGTGTTCGCTGCGCCGTCCGGCTTCGTTGCCGTGCTGGCCGGCTGGGTCGCCGCGGAAGTGGGCCGCCAGCCCTACGTTGTCTATGGCGTGATGCGCACCGCAGACGCGGTCTCGCCGGTGCCGGCAGGGTCGGTGGCGGCCTCGCTGCTGTTCTTCATCGTCGTCTACGCCATCATCTGCAGCGCCGGCGCGCTTTATATTCTGCGCCTCGTGAGCCGCGGCCCCGAAGCGGAAGAAAAGGCCCCGGTCACCGACGAGCCGCCCGGCACGCCCACGCGCGCCGGTCTGGGGGAGGCGAGCTGATGCTCGGCATTGAACTCTCGCTGATCTGGGCGGTGCTGATCGCAACCGCCGTGTTCCTGTACGTCGCGCTCGACGGCTTCGATCTCGGCGTCGGCATTCTCTTTCCCTTCGCCAAAGATGCGCGCGAGCGCGACCAGATGCAGGCGGCGATCGCGCCGGTCTGGGATGGCAACGAGACCTGGCTCGTGCTCGGCGGCGGCGGACTCTTCGCAGCCTTTCCCAAGGCCTATGCGGCGCTGATGCCGGCGCTCTACATCCCCATTATCTTGATGCTGTTGGCGCTGATCTTCCGCGGCGTCGCGTTCGAATTCCGCCATCACGGCCGCGCCGACGGCCGGCGCTGGTGGACGATCGCCTTTGCCGCCGGATCGATCGTCGCCGCAGCGGCGCAGGGCCTGGTGCTCGGGGGCTTCATTCAGGGCGTTGCGCTGCAGGACGGCGCTTTCGCCGGCGGGCCGTTCGATTGGCTCACGCCGTTTTCGCTACTGGTCGCCGCCGCTGTCGTGCTCGGCTACGCCCTGCTCGGCGCAACCTGGCTGGTGTTCAAGACCCAGGGCGCAGTGTTCGACAGCGCACGGCGCTGGACCACGACGCTTTCGCTCATGGTCGCGCTCGCGATGGGCGCGGTGAGTCTGGCCACGCTCAGTGTCGATCCGCGCGTGACTGCGCGCTGGGGCCTCACCATGACCAGCGTCGACTGGCCGGTGTTCCTGCGCATGGCGCCTTTGCCGCTCGCGGCCGGTGCGGTGTGTTTCGCGCTCTGGCGGCCGTGGAAGACGACGCCGCATCTTGCGCCTTACCTGCTCGCAGTGGGCCTGTTTCTGATTAGCTACATCGGCCTGGCCGTCAGTCTGTGGCCCTACATCGTCCCGTTTGCGATGACGCCGCAGGACGCCGCCGCGGCCGACAACGCGCTGGCGCTCATGCTCTACGGCGCGCTGCCGCTCTTGCCGCTGATCCTCGCATACACCGCCTATGTCTATTGGGTCTTTCGCGCCAAGGTGGGCGAGGATGCCGCCTATCATTGAAGGACCGCCGGAAGAGGGCGAGCCGAAGCAGCCGCTTGGCAAACGTCTCTTATGGTTCGCTGCATTGTGGCTGGCCAGTCTGCTCGCCGTGGCCGCAGTCGCATACACGTTGCGCGCGCTTATTCTCTGAACTGCGCGGCGGCCCGGTCCATGAAGTGCGCCAAGGCGACGTCCTTATCGGTCACGCCGCCGGCATCGTGCGTCGCCAGCGTCGCCTCCACGCGGTTGTACACATTGAGCCACTCAGGATGGTGGTCGGCTTTTTCCGCGTAGAGCGCCACGCGGCTCATGAAGCCAAACGCCGCGTTGAAGTCCTTGAAGCGGAATTCCTTGCAGATGGCGTCGCGTCCGTCCGCCTCCCGCCAGCCGTTGAGCCGCGCGAGCGCCGCGGCCGCGCCGATCTTCTCGGTCATGAGCGTCTCCGTCGCAGAGCAGTTTACGCGAGCACGGGCGCGGCGTCGCGCTCTTCGATTCAGCGCGCCGCCACGATCTGCGGATCGTCGGCCAATCGCGCCAGCACAGGCGCCGCCGCGAGGCTGAAATAGCCTATCGCGATCGCGAGCAGGAGAGCGAGCCAATGACGTCGCATCTGGACCTTTCTTGGAAGGGTGACGCGTCTAATGGCCCGATCGTTCCGCCCGCTGCTGCGACAGAGGTCACGCAAAGGCGCTAGGGCGGCAGGGAGGCCGCGAGTGCGCTCGTTTCGGCTCGCTGGGGAGAAGCGCGCCCGCTCGGTCGGCAGTTCGACCGCCGATGTTTGCTTGCACGAGGGCCCGGTCTGGATAAGGTCACGCCCCAAACCGGCGCGGAGGCGCCTCGGCGGGGGGAGTCCAGCATGGGACGTTTATTGGCGCGTAAGCCGATCGCGCAGGTACAGCAGGAATTTCAGGCCGGCGAGCTCAAGCGAACGCTGGGGCCGCTCAATCTCGTCAGCCTGGGCGTCGGGTGTATTATCGGGGCCGGCATCTTCGTCATCACCGGCACGGCGGCCGCCAACTTCGCCGGACCGGCTATCGTCCTGTCCTTCATCATCTCTGGCCTGGCCTGCGTGTTTGCGGCGCTCTGTTACGCCGAGCTGGCCTCGACCATGCCGGTGCCCGGTTCTGCCTACACGTATAGCTACGTGACCCTGGGCGAGGTGTTCGCCTGGACCATGGGCTGGCTGTTGTTGCTCGAATTCGGCGTTGCCGCCGCGACCGTGGCCGCCGGCTGGACCGGCTATGCCGTCAGCCTGCTCAGGGATTTCGGCCTGCTCATACCCGAGGTGTTGTCACAGCCCACCATGCAGTTTCAGGACGGCGTGCTGCAGGTGACGCCCAGCATAAATCTCGTCGGCATGCTCGGCGTGCTTGCCGTCGCGACGTTGCTGGCGATCGGCGTCAGCGAATCCGCCACCGTCAACAACGTCATCGTGTTCATCAAGATGACGGTGCTTCTCGCCTTCATCGCTTTGGGCGTGCTCTATATCGATCCGGCCAACTGGACGCCCTTCATCCCGCCGAACGAAGGCGGCTTCAGTTACGGCTGGGAGGGCGTATTCCGCGCCGCTTCGCTCGTCTTCTTTGCCTATGTCGGCTTCGAGGCGGTGGCCACCGCCGCCGGCGAGGCCAAGAATCCGCAGAAGGATCTGCCGGTCGGCATCCTCGGTTCTCTAGTCATTGTCACGCTGCTCTACATGGCGGTGTCGGCGGTGATGACCGGTGTCGTGCCGTTCCGCGAACTCGCCGTACCCGAGCCGATCGCCGTCGCGGTCGATCGCATGAACCCGACCTGGGCCATCGTGCCTTGGTTTGCCGGCACGGGCGAACTCAATCTCTTCTCATTGGCCATCAAGATCGGGGCGTTCACCGGGCTCTCCTCGGTGATGCTGGTGCTGGTGTTCGGTCAGACCCGGATCTTCTACCAGATGGCGCGTGACGGCCTCATCTGGCGTGTCTTCAGCGTGGTTCACCCGCGCCTCAAGACCCCGGCCACCGGCACCATGGTGCTTGGCTTCCTGATCGCCATCGCCGCCGGCGTGTTGCCGCTTGGCGTGCTCGGCGATCTGGTCAGCCTTGGCACCGCGCTCGCCTTCGCCATCGTCTGCATCAGTGTCATGTATCTGCGCAATCACGAGCCGAACCTGCCGCGGCCGTTCAAGGTGCCGTTCTATCCGTTGACGCCGATCCTCGGCGTCATCTTCTGCGTCGTGTTCATGATGGGCCCGATCGTCATCGATATCGTCTCGAAGGGCATCGGCGTCGACATCCTCGGCGCGCTGGTCGGCTCGCCCGATCCCGCGTTCAAACGCGATCCGGTCGCGCTCAGCATCATCGTTGTCTACATCATCGTCGGCGCGCTGATTTACGCCTTCTACGGCTATCACAATGCGCGCCTGAACCGCGCGCCGCCGCCGAGTTCGCCGCCGGCCGTGCCTGCAGGAGATCCGCAGCGCCTGCCGGAGCAATAGCTCAAGCGTTGAATGCGGCGGGGACTTGCCACCCCCGCCGCGCGCACGCGGCCAGCACTGTATTGCGCAGCAGGCAGGCGATGGTCATCGGTCCAACGCCGCCGGGCGAGGGCGTGATGGCGCTGGCCACCTCGATCGCCTCTCTGAAGTTCACATCGCCGACCAACTTGGTCTTGCCTTCGCCTCTTTCAGGGGCCGGCACGCGGTTGGTGCCGACATCGATAACGATGGCGCCCGGCCGTATCCAATCGCCGCGCACCATTTCCGGCCGTCCCACCGCGGCGACAAGAATATCGGCGCCGCGGCAGACCATGCGCAGGTCGCGTGTCTTCGAGTGCGCGATCGTCACCGTGCAGTTCTGCTCCAGGAACAGCAGCGCCGCCGGTTTGCCGACCAGAATCGAGCGGCCGATTACCACGACATTGGCGCCGGTGAGGTCCGGACGCTCGGTTCGGGCCAGCATGACGCAGCCGACCGGCGTGCACGGCCGGAGGCCTGGCTTGCCGAGCAACAGCTTGCCGGCGCTGGCTTCGGTGAGGCCGTCGACATCTTTCAGAGGATCGAGGGCGGCGAGCACGTTGGCTTCGCCGATCTGCTTGGGCAGCGGCAGCTGCACCAGAATGCCGTCGATCTCCGGATCGCGCGATAGCGCATCGACACGTGCGATCAGCTCGGCCTCGGTCGTCTCCTTCGGCAATTTGATCTCGACCGAGCGCATGCCCGCTTCGATCGTCGCTTTGCCCTTGGACGCGACATAAACTTGACTTGCCGGATCGTCGCCGACCAGCACAACGGCAAGCGCGGGCTGGCCGGGCAGCGTTTTCACCGCCGCCGCCACATCGCTGCGCAGCCCCGCCGCGATGGCCCTTCCGTCGATGATGCGTCCGGTCATCTGCGCGTCCTATTTCTCATCGAACCACATCACGAAAGCCTCGATGTCCTTCTCGCTCGCGCCTTCGATCTCCAGCACCTTCACGCGCGACGTCTGGCCGCGTGCAACGCTCACCTTGCCCTTCGCCACGCCAAACGCCTTGGCGATCAGCGCTTCGAGCGCGCGGTTGGCTTCGTTGTTCTCCGGCGCGGCGCGCACCCGCGCCTTGAGATAGTCGCCCGTGTCGTCGCGCGCGCGGCCGTCGATCCGGTCCGCCCCGCCCTTGGGCGTCAGCCGCACGCGCAAGGTACTCAGAGCAGCGAGCCCCGGCCCACGAGCAGAAGCTCGAGCCACCAGGACACCTGATCGCGCAGCAGCCAGATGATCAGCAGCAGAACCAGAACCGACAGGTCCACGCCCGCGATAGGCGGGATCAGCCGCCGCAGTGGGCGCAGCATGGGATCGGTGACCCGGCTGGTGAACTCCCAGATCGACCGGATGAACGCGTTGCGGCGGTCGACGACGTCGAAGGCGTAGAGCCAGGAGATCACCACGTAGACGATCAGGACGATCGAGATAAGGCCAAGGATCGCCCGGATCAGCTCGAAGATGATGTGGATCATAGGCGGGGTCTAGACTGCGCCGGACGGATTCGGCAACCGGGCCGATTGGCTCGGCTTGCCCAGCCGGAGCCGCGCGCTGGCCAAGCGCGAAGCCTGGTGGACCCGAGGGGGATCGAACCCCTGACCTCCGCATTGCGAACGCGGCGCTCTCCCAGCTGAGCTACGGGCCCGTCGGCATAAAGCCGGGCGCGCGGATATAGGGCTGGGCGGAACGGAGCGTCAACGGCTGAAGCGCGGTGCGCCGGCCTGGCGGCTAATCGTCCGACGGCGGCGCGAATTCGATGCGGCGGTGGAGGGGCAGGTCACGGTCCCGGCGCGGGTCGTAGGGCCGCCACGTGACGCCGTCTTCGGACACCTCGTAGCGCGCGATATCGGGATCGGACTGCTGTGTACGCACGGATTGGCCCAGTTCCAGCATGGCGCAGACTAACTTGGCTGCGACTGGCCGGTTCCGTGCCCTCGCGCGCGTGCACTTCTACTACCGCCGCAGCCTCGCTAAGCACGCGGCCATGTTGGAGATTTCCGACCTCACTTACCGCATCGGCGGGCGTCTCCTGTTCGAGAACGGCAACGCTTTCATTGCCGAAGAGTGGAAGGTCGGCCTCGTCGGCCGCAACGGTGCGGGCAAGTCCACGCTGCTGCGCCTTATCCGGGAGGAAGCGAATCGGGGCGAGGCCATCCGCACCCGCCGCGGCGCGCGGCTGGGCTTCATCGCGCAGGAAGTGCCGCAAGTCTCGACGCCGTTGCTCGATATTGTCATCGCGGTCGACGCCGAACTCGCCGCGCTCACGCGCGAAGCGGAGACCGCAACCGATCCGCAGCGCATCGCCGACATCCACACTAGGCTCGCCGAGATCGACGGCTACAGCGGCGAAGCGCGCGCCTCGGCCATTCTGGTCGGGCTCGGCTTCGAGCAGGAGGAGCTGCGCCGGCCGGCGCGGGAATTCTCCGGCGGCTGGCGCATGCGCGCAGCGCTGGCTGGCGTTCTGTTCTCGGCGCCGGATCTGCTGATCCTGGACGAGCCGACCAATTATCTCGATCTCGAAGGCGCGGCTTGGCTGGAAGAGTATCTGCGCGACTATCCGCACACAGTCGTTGTCGTCAGCCACGACCGGGAAATGTTGAATCGCTCGGTGTCGCACATTCTGGCGCTGGACGAGCGCAAGCTCGAAGTTTTCGTCGGCGGCTACGACGCGTATCTGAAGAAGAAGGCCGAGCGCATCGCCTTGGCCCAAGGCATGAAGGCCAAGC
>CAZHWA010000064.1:0-8511 GCA_964536175.1 uncultured Terricaulis sp.
AAATCCTCCGGCGACAACATTGCACAGCCCAGCGATCCCAACCCGCCAGCATTCGCCACCGCCGCCGCCATCGCCGGCGAAGAGGCGCCCGCCATGGGCGCCTGTACAATCGGATGCTCGATCCCGAACTGCTTCTGCAGACGGTCGCTCGGCCAGCCCATGAGGCGCCTCCGTCCATGCGTGCTTGCACTCAAGACAGCTTATCCGTCTATGAACCTCGCGTCCTCCTCCACGGCGTAAAGCGGGGAAGGGCGTCGCCGGCAGCTTTGGCGTAAGCAGGCCGTTGCCGAAAAACGTCGCCACGGCCTAGGTTGGCCCATTCCTACCGGAAGATGTTGATAGGGAATTGTCCGTTTCAGATCCGAACTCGGACGTCGCGCGTAGTTTGCGGCATTTCGGTAGTGAGGCAATAAGCGACGTTTCCGAACATGGCATGCTAATGAACGAGCCGCGCCGAGGCTGAGCCGCGGCCGTTAGGCGGCGCGGCCGGCTTGACAGCGCCGTCGTGGTGTTCGGCGTTCGAAACCTTCGTGTCACGGCGAAAGGAGAACAAGATGCCAGACGTGGTTCCGTTCCTGACCTATGAGGACGGCACTGCCGCCCTAGAATGGCTGGCCGAGGTGTTTGGATTCACGGAGACAGCTCGCTTCACGTCTTCCGATGGAAGGCTCTCTCACGGAGAAATGTCGGTTGGGAATGGAGTAATCATGCTGGCCAGTCCGTCACCGGAATATGAAGGCCCGAAGCGACATCGCGGCAACTGCGAGATTGCCGCCCCATGGTCCGCTCTGCCATGGATCATTGACGGTGTTCTCGTCTACGTTGAGGACGTCGATGAGCACTATGCTCGGGTTAAGGCCGCAGGAGCCATCATCTTGTCTGAACCGGAGGATGGGCCGCCAGCGCGACGATACCGAGTTGAGGATCTCGAGGGACATCGATGGATGTTCATGGCACGAGACTAGCCCGCACGCTATTCATCGCCGAGGTGCATGCCCGCTCTCGGCGACCTTGAGCCATTGTGACGAGCAGGGCGCCAGCGGTAGGAGTGGAGCGCGCCGCCGGTCGCTGAAATTCCCGCTACGGCTTGGCGGGTGGGGCCCAACCGCATACTAATTCGTCTGCGATCGGGAAGTTCAATATGGCTGGCGTGCTCGCTCAAAACCTCACGCAGGCGGTCCCATTCCTGCACGTGCGCGACATGGCCTCGTCGCTGCGCTTTTACCACGATGGCTTGGGCTTCGCGCTGAAGCTCACCTGGACGCCCGACGCGCCCGACCGCATCCGTTGGTGCTGGCTGGAGGCGGGTGGCGGCGCCTTGATGTTGCAGGAGTACGTTTCCGGCCATGAGCCCAAGGGAGAACTCGGCTCTGGGGTGACGGTCTGCTTCATGTGCAAAGATGCGCTCCGCATCTATCGCGATGCGGCCGCCAAGGGCCTCTCGCCGCGCACGCCCTTCGTCGGAAACGCTCTATGGGTTGTGAGCTTCCGTGATCCGGACGGCTACAAGATCGACTTTGAAAGTCCGACCGACGTCCCGGAAGACACCCAATACGACCCCGACGTCCACTGCTGACCGACTGCTCTCGGCGAGTTCGACCCGTTCGCTGACCAGGGGCGATGTCGGCCCTCAGGCGCGCTCGCGCTCGGTACCCCAGTCCATTCCTGGAACGAGCAGTCATTCGAAGAGGCTCGGCGCGGCGGTCCGCATCCGGCGCACGCTGACCAGACGGACTTGCGCCCGCGTCTAGCTTAACCCCGCGATCGCTTCATTTAGAGTTTCGCCATCGAAGGCGCGGGCTCTTGCAAAGAGAGAAGGGCAGGGCGTCGCGCGCTTGCGTGCGCCGGGCTCTCGTCGCGTTCCGCGACCGAGCCGCCTGCGGCGTCTCGGCCCTTCGGGCTTCGATCCCTGATGCAAGGTCTGCTATTCGCCCGGCAGCGTACCTGCCGCCCCATCTCCAGCGTGTTCGCCTTGCTGTGTGAGCAGGGGCGGGCTGGAAGACGAGCGCACATTTCTTGACAAGTAGACGTCTGCGTCACATCGTGCATGTGTGCTGTAGGGCGCAACGGCCATAGGCCGATCGGGCGATGCCCGCCTACGCTGTTCCGAAACGATAATGCGCCCATGGCTAATCTTGAGAACCTGAAGAAGCGCGCGAAGCTCTACCTGCGCTGGCATCGCGACCAGTACTATCCAGTCGCCGCACGGTTACGCGCACTGGTCCCGCGCTTTCGCAATCTGAACGACGCTGAGGTGCTTGCCGCCGACTTCCATTTAGTCGACGCACAGCACCTGATTGCCAAGACGCAGGGCTTCGAGAATTGGGAGGCGCTCCGAAAAGGAGTTGAGGCAATGACCCAGGAAAAGACACACGCCCTTCGGCCCATTCTACTCGCTGCCGAGCCGCAGCTCTTCGTCGCCGACATTGGAGAGGCGTGCGCGTTCTATTGCACCAAGCTCGGATTTTCCGAGGCGTTCCGCTGGGGTGAGCCGCCGTTCTACGCACAAGTTTCGCGCGACGGCGCTCGCTTGAACCTTCGTCAGGTGGACGGGCCGGCCATTGATCCGGCGCGTCGCGACCGCGAGCAGTTGCTTTCAGCATCGATTATCTCAGACGATGCCAAGTCGCTTTTCCTTGAGTACCAATCCGCCGGGGTTGTGTTTGCGCAGGCGCTGCGGGCCGAGCCCTGGGGCGCCCGCACTTTCATAGTGCGCGACCCATACGACAACCCCATCCTGTTCGCCGGCAGAGAGGCATGATTAGGCACATGCCCGCTGGGCGCCTACGAGCAGTGCAGGGCGTCGCGCGCTTACGCGCGCCGGGCTCTGGTGCTTCGCACCGAGCCGCGCTTCACGCGTCTCGGCTCTTTGGGCTTCGATCCCTGACGCGAGCCATGTCTGCTTCGGCTATCCTTGAACGGCGTGTTGAGCCGTTCGATGCGCCAGCTTCGATTGAGCAATGTTCGCGCCCCGGTCGAACAGGGCCACTTGCCGGGACAGAAGCGCCGCTCGAGGGGCTTGGAAGGCGCCCCGGAGCTGGTGCAGATGAGCGCTAAAGGCGCGCGGCGGGGAGGGTTCGATGGCGCGAAAGAAACAAAGGCGGCCCGGCGTGCGCGCGACATCGCTCGCCGATCGCCAGATCGGCGCGCGAATCCGCGCGCGCAGGCTCGAACTCCACATGGCCCAAGCAGAGCTTGCGCACGCGATCGGCGTGACTTTCCAGCAGGTGCAGAAATACGAAAAGGGCGTCAACCGGGTGGCGGCCGCCACCTTGATGCGCATCGCCGACGCCCTCGAGATCGACCTCCGCGCGCTCTTGCCCGACGTGCGGGACACGGGCGGACAACTGGAAAGTCCTGAAGTCATGCAGGCGGCGCGCACGGTCGCGCGCCTCAACGCGGAGGGTCGCCGCGTTGCGCTCGGGCTCCTGCGCTCGCTTGCGGCCGATGAGAAGATGCGGCGCTGAAACCGGCGCCGCGCGCTGTGTTCGGCGATGACGCGGCGGATCGGCGGATTCGAACTCGCCGGGCGCACGGCGGAAATCTTCGGCGCGACCGGACGTTTCGCACCTTATGCCGCGACTATCAGCGCGAGCTCCTGGTGCACGTTCCCGGGCCGGCCGCGGCCCTCTTGCTGTGATGAAGCCAGTTTCGAGGTCAGCGGAATTGACCGTATGCCCGCCATCTTGGAAGACGCTCATCACGCGGCGCCGTCACTCTTCATCGACGGCGAAGGTCCGGCTGGTCGAGATCTCGTAGCGCGCGCCGTCGCTGCGTATGACGATGTCGTCCTGGTAGATAGCCTGCCTCGCGCGCACGTAAGCTGGAACCGAACCGCGCGTTGCGCCCCATTCGGTCTGGATGATGCGATAGACGCCTGCATCCGCAAGCCGACGCAGCGAACCGGCCGCGGGATGGCCGTGGGAATTGCCATTGCCGGCGGAGATGATCGCGATTTCGGGACGGATGAGTTCGAGGAACCGCGACTCCGAGGTGTTGTCGGCGCCATGATGATTGACGTGCAAGACGTCGATCTCGTAGCCGAGGCCCGCCAACGCCTCGCCCACCGCCAGCTCGACTTCGGCGTCTTCCCTCCCGGCGCGCCGTCCAATCAGGTCTCCGGAAATCAAATAATCGAAGCCGCCATAGCGGACGAGGAACGAGAGCGAGCGTTCGTTCGGCGTGTTGACACGCGCGACCCGTTCGCCGCGCCCGCGCACATAGCCGTTGGCCGCCATGGCGATCATCCGCGCGCCGCCCCCGAGATCGATCTCGAAACTATCGACATCGTCTTGATCGGCGATCGTGATGCGCGAACCCATCGCGCCGGCGAGGCCCCGATATTTGGCGATGATGTCTGTGTCGCGCATCAGCTGATCGCCATAGTCGACGAAAGTGCGCACCACGACATCGTCGCCCGCGCCGAGTTCGTCGGCAGCCGGTACAGGGAACGGATCCTCGCCCTCCCAGTCGCCGATTCCGTCGCCATCGTCGTCGCCGGGAGACCCCGGCGCGCCATCGGGGCCCAGCATGAAGGCGCTGCCGTGCACCCCGCCTTGACCCATGCCGCCCAGATGGTCGGCGTCGTCGTGGGAGATGATGACATAGTCGAGTTCGCGAACGCCGCGTTGGGCGAGCAGGGCGCCGATGAGGGCGCCGCCGTCGGGCCCGCTGATGTCGCCGGTGTCGAACAAGATGCGCACGCGCCGCCCGTCCGCATCGACGGGACCCTCGATCAAGGTCGCGTCGCCTTGCCCGACCCTGATATTGACGATCTCGAGTTCGTTCGCCCGCGCCCAAGGCGCCAGCGCCACGAACAGCGCAAAAGCTGCGAGCAAGCGCATGAGCGGCCCTCCCGCTGCGAGGTTAGGGCAGGCAATCAAGAACCGCAACCGCAGGGCGAGCGACGCATGCGAACCGGCGTGGTCTAGGCGTTGCGTTCCATCTGCACGGCGGGCGTAGGCGACAATCCCGAGCGTGGCGAGCAACGCCATCTCCTCCATCGCCAAACTCCATAGAGGCAGCGCAACAATCGAAAAGGTCAGCCGGTTTGGCGCGAGACTTGGGCCATACCTTCCCTCAGCACAAACAGAACGGCAGGGCGGCGCGTCGGCGATCTCTTGGGAAGGCGGTCTCTAGGAACTCAGCATGCTGCCGTCGAGAGTGCTGCGTCCGAGCTGGGAGTACTGGGCGTCGCGCGCTGGCGCGCGCCGGGCTCTCGTCGCGTTCCGCGACCGAGCCGCGCTTCACGCGTCTCGGCCCTGCGGGCTTCGATCCCTGACGCAGGCCATGTCTGGCTCGGGGCCGACTACGACGCCGCCAGCACCGCCTCCAGCAGGCGCTGCGTGCGCACGACAACTTCTTCTGTATGCGTCGGCTCAACGCAACGCATGTCGTCGAGCGCGGTATGATGGAAGCGATGAGCGCCGAACATGCCGACCGCCCGATAGCCCGCCGCCAGAACATCGCCGAGTTCGCCAGCCGCGCCCTGGCCTGACACGTAAGCCGCCTCAAGTCCGGGCAAGCCGGCGAAGGCGGCGCGCGCGGCTTGGGCGAAATCGGGCGAGGCGACGAGGAAACGCTGCGGATCGGGGCTGGGCAACGGCAAGAGGCGGGCGCCCGCTTCATGCCAGTCACGCGCGGCGAAGCCTGCGCCCAGGTGCGCCCACACCGCCGTGGCGGCGGGCGCCGGCGCCTGGCGCTCGATGAATCGGGCCGCCCCCGCGTTCTCGAATTCGTGCGAACTGGTGCAGGCAAGAACAAGACTGTGGCGCGGAAACGCGCTTGGCGCCCACGCCGCCAAAGCCAGAAGCGCAGCAAGGCCCGGTCCGCGTTCTGCTGCACAAATTCCCCAGCCCGATCGCGGCGTGGATAGGACGATGTGGGTCGCGCCTTCGCGATCGAGGCGCCCGATGACGTTGAAGGCCCCGCGCTGAGACTGGCGCGCATCGACAACAAGCGCGGCTTCTCCGGCGCCATGCTCAGAGAGATCGAGCTCGCTCCACGCGCGTGGCGCAGCGAGCAGCACGGGGCCGGCCTGATTGTCCAATGGCCGGTTGAGGCGGATAAGCTCGCCCGTCGGGCCGTGCGTGACGAGGACGAGCGCCAGAGCCCCCGCGCCAAAGGCGCTCGCCATCGCCTCGGCGACCTCGGGGTGCGCCGCAGACGACCAGCGCCGGCTCGCCAGGTGCGCAACAACGATTGCGCCGTTTGCCCCACGAAGTCCGCCCGCGCCCGGGCGCCAATCGATGAGCGGCCCCTCGATGCGCACTGGCCCGCGCGCCGGGCCCAAATCGTGCACCCCAAGCTCGCTCGTGCGCTGGCCGACGACAAGAACGCTTCGGTTCACATCGATGGCGATCGCATCGACACCCTGGCGAACGACGCGATAACCGAGTTCGGAAAGGCGCCGCTCCACCCATTCGCCGCAGGCGGTGTCGCCGGCCCCACCCGCGTTCTTGGCGCCAAAGCCTGTGTAGGTCCGAAGATCAGCCGTGATCCCGTGCCGGGGCGCCCGACCGGGTGAGGCCGCGCACGCGCTCACGCCCGCCACCGCCCCAGAGAGGACGGCGCGGCGGGTGACGGCTGGCGGGGGAGCAAAAATTGTGCGCAATATGGCTCGACAAACCCGGGAGGCCAATAGTGACCGACGAGGCGGGCGCGTCAAGTGACCAAGAAGCGGAGCGCGAGCTTCCGCTCGACGCTATCATCGCGCGCCAACTGGTGCGCGACATCGTCAACGGGGTCTATCCGCCCGGCTGTTGGATTCGTGAGCAGGAGGTGGCGTCCAAGCACGGCACCAGCCGCACCCCGGTGCGCAACGCCTTCCGCCAGGTGGAGCGCGAGGGCTTCATCAAGGTCAGGCCATGGCGCGGGGCCAAGGTGCTCGAACTCAGCGCCGACGATACCCGCTATGTGCTTGACCTCTTGGAAGTCGTCTATGGCGTGGCGATGCGCATCGCCGCCGAGACCGTGCCGGAATCCTATTTTCCTGAGCTGGACGCCATGTATCAGCGCGCTTTGGACGCTGTCAGCCGCAACTCGCTGCCTGAGCGCGTGGCCATCGCTTTCCAGATCGGGCGGCGCCTGTCGCGCTGGAGCGGCAGTCACCTGGCTCACGACATGCTGAACCGGGTCGGCAGCTTGGCGCTCTGGCAGCACCGTTTTCTCGACTTCGACGTGCCGGCCGCTTCGCAGCGCCAAGTCGAGCTGCACGGCGCTCTGGTCGATGCGATCAAGACCCGCAAGCCCGCGCTAGCGGAGGCGACCGCCCGCGAGATCGTCGCGCTCACGCGGACCTTTCTGGTGCCGCGGGTGCGTCTCCAAGAGGACGCGCCTCACCCAAAACGCGGCAAGAAATAACAAACGCCCTGAGCGCGGTTGACAGGCTCGACTTCCCCTGGAATTGTGCACAATATGGTTCCGTAGAGAGCCTGGAGGGAGCGCCGAAACGCCAAGCGCCCCCACGCGCAACCATGGGGAGGTGGGAGATGCGAAAGCACGTCTTGTGCACCGGTGCGGCGGCGTTTGCGGCCCTGCTGCCCTTGAGCATGCCGGCGGCGGGCCAGGAGGGCGAAGCCGGCGCCGAAGACAGCGTCGACGTTGGCGAGGTCGTCGTCACCGCGCGCCGGCGCGCCGAGCAATTGCGCGAAGTGCCGGCCTCAGTCACCGCCATCACCGAGGCCGAGCGCGAGGCGCTCGTTCTCGACCGCATGGACGATTATCTGCGCCAGGTGCAGAGCACGACCTTGGTGGCGTCCGGGCCGGAATATCTGAGCGACATCACCATTCGCGGCCAGGGAAGCGGTCGCGTCGGCTTCACCGAAACCGCAACCGGTCTTTATCGCGACGGCGTCTATAACGCGGGCGGCGGCTTCGGCGGGCGCACGCTCAGCCGTCTCGATCTGTTCGATGTATCGCGCGTCGAGTTGCTCCGCGGGCCCCAAGGCGCTCTCTTCGGCCGTAACGCCGTCGGCGGGGCGGTCAACATCATTTCGAACACGCCGGCGCCAGACTTGGAAGCCCGCCTCACCGGACGCTACGCTGATCCCGAGCGCAGCGACGTCGAAGCCGTCCTCAATGTACCTGTTGGCCAGACGCTTGCGCTGCGCGCGGGCGGTTTCCTGACCGATCAGGAGGAAGGATTCATCTTCAACACCACCACCGGCAATTTCATGGATCGCCAGCGCGTGGCCGGGGGGCGCCTCAGCGCCGAGGCGCACGTCAGTCCAACGGCGCGTTTCAGCGCCTCGTGGGAATATTTGGACGCGGAAACGCCCGCCTTCAGCGGGCTTGCGCGCCATCCTGTGCTCGATCCCTCGCCCTACGTGCGCGCCAATCAGAACCGGGAAGGGCGAACAAACGTCATCGAGAATGGCCTCACGCTACGGGCCGATTTCGAGCTTGGATTTGCCGATCTGTCGCTGCGCGCGGCCCGGCGCGAGCGCGACGGCTCGCGCACCAACGAGGACGACGACCACTTTGGCGGGCGTTCGCTGACCGATGTGGTCG
>CAZHWA010000065.1:0-8505 GCA_964536175.1 uncultured Terricaulis sp.
GCACGCCGCCGGCATGCTCTTCGAGCAGCTGCTTCAGCGGTATGCTCATGGCCTCTTCGACATTGCACGGCTTGTTCACATGCCCGGAGATGCAGAACACCTTGGTGCCGGTGTTGTTGGCCCGCCCAATGCCGGCGAACCATTTGGCGCCTCGTCGCAAGATGGTCGGCGCCACTGCGATCGATTCCACATTGTTCACCGTCGTCGGACATCCATAGAGGCCGACATTGGCGGGAAACGGCGGCTTAAGGCGCGGCTGGCCCTTCTTGCCTTCCAGGCTCTCCAGCAACGCGGTCTCTTCGCCGCAGATGTACGCGCCGGCGCCGTGATGAACGTAAAGATCGAAATCCCAACCGTGGATGTTATCTTTGCCGATGAGGCGCGCCTCGTACGCCTCCTTGATCGCGCGCTCGAGCGCTTCGCGCTCGGCGACATATTCGCCGCGGATGTAGATGTAACAGGCGTGTGCGCCCATGGCGAAGGATGCGACGAGGCAGCCTTCGATCAGCAGATGCGGATCGTGGCGCATGATGTCACGATCCTTGCACGTGCCCGGCTCTGACTCGTCGGCATTCACGACAAGATAGTGCGGCCGCTCCTTCAGCTCCTTGGGCATGAAGGACCATTTGAGCCCTGTCGGGAAACCGGCCCCGCCGCGGCCGCGCAGCCCGCTTTCCTTCACTTGCGCGATGACCCAATCGCGCCCCGCCGCAATCATGTCAGCAGTGCCGTTCCACGCGCCGCGTTTCCGGGCGCTTTCGAGATCTGCACCGTGCAGCCCATAGAGATTGAGGAAAATGCGATCCCTGTCCGCGAGCATGCTACTTACTCGATCCCCAGATCATAAACAAACGCAGTCCGAACCAGACGGCTCCGATCGCCGGCGCCACTACCCAGCCGCTCAGCAGCGGACGCTGCTCGATGAGCGCCATGTATAGCGCAATCGCGATCAAGGCGACCGTGACCAATGCGTAGATGAATAATGCGCTCTGTTGCACGGCGCCGCCGACACCGATCGGCCGTTCGATGTCGAGTTTCCGCCGCGGCGGCGGATCCGGGGGGCGCTCCTCGCTCACGCCTTCTCCGGCAACCCAGGCAACTCGATTCTTTTGGCGAGCGAGCCGTCATAGAGTGTTGGGTCGGTCAGCGTCTGCGCTCCGCCCTCGGGCGCCGAGGTCTGCCGTCCGATGGCCGAACCCGGCTCGATCTTTTCGCCGCGCGCCAGCTTGTCGATGATCAATTCCAGCGCGTCAGCCGTCAGGTCCTCGTGATAATAATCGTCGATCGCCACCACAGGGGCGTTAACGCAGGCGCCGAGGCACTCGACTTCCTCCCATGACAACACCCCATCGGCGCTGACCGCGTGCCGCTCGCCAATGCGCTTCCTGCATACCGTTTTCAGATCTTCGGCGCCGCGCAGCATGCAGGGCGTGGTGCCACAGACCTGCAGGTGATGTTTTCCCACCGGGGAAAGATGGAACATGGTGTAAAAGGTTGCGACTTCGAGCACGCGAATGACGGGCATGTCCAATAGTTCGGCAATGGCCCGGATCGCCGGCTCGGAGACCCAGCCTTCCTGTTTCTGCACCAGCCACATGATCGGGATTACGGCCGAATGCTTGCGCTCGGGCGGATACTTGGCGAGCCACCAGCGCGCCTGCTCCATCGTTGCGGCGGAGAATGTGAAACCTTTCGGTTGCTTGGCGGCAAGACGTCGTACGCTCATATTGCTCTCGTTCTATGTGCGCGGACCCAGCCGCTCGACCATGGCTTCGACGCGCGCCTTGTGCAGATCTTTGAGAAGCGGGCCCGTTACCGGCGCATAGCGAAGCGCAAATAGCACGGCCAGCCCCACGCCGACTGCGATAACAACATCGAGACCCGGCGGCATGGGCCGGCCGAGCAGCAACACCAGCACCATCGGGATCGGAAGCACAAAGGCCAAGCTCTGGATCGTCACCGCCAGCAGATAACGCCCCGCTCCGCCTGGATAATGGGCGCGCGTGCGCGGGCGTAGGAAATACATGGCTGCGATCGCCAAAGCGATGGCGCCGCCAACCCAAAGCGCGACGGTTGCGTAGAACGATCCCGCGTCCATGCTGCTCATGCCGGAATCCGCCCCTCGATGGCGTCAAGCTTGGCGAGCGCCTTGTCGGCGTCGTCGCGCTGCTTCAAGAGCGAGGCGCGCCGATAGGCGCGCAGGTAGGTCTTCAGCACCGGCGCCTTCAGCAATGCGCCGCGGCGGATCACAATCAGCATCACCAGCGCTGGCAAGAACGCCAGGACGGACGAATCCGGGGTGTCGACCGCGCCTGTCGCTTCCATCACGCGCATGCGCAACGGCACAATGACGAAACCGATCAAGAGACCGATCGCCAACCCCTGAATCGCGGCTCCAATCCGCACGCGCCCTGGATGATGCTCGACGTGCTCGGGCTTGAAGGCGAAGGAGGAATGCACCAAAAACCCCAGCATGATCGCGACGGCGACCGCGCCCTCGATCCACAGCATCGGCGGCGCAGCCGCTGCAGTCACCGATCGATCTCCCCGAACACGATGTCGAGCGAACCGAGCACCGCCGATACGTCCGCCAGCATGTGGCCCTTGCACATGTAGTCCATGGCTTCGAGATGCGGAAAGCCCGGCGCCCTGATCTTCAGTCGGTACGGCTTGTTGCTGCCATCCGAGACGAGATAGACGCCGAATTCGCCTTTGGGAGCCTCGACTGCGGCGTACGTCTCGCCCTCTGGGACGTGAAAGCCCTCGGTATAGAGCTTGAAGTGATGGATCAGCGCCTCCATCGAGGTCTTCATCTCGGCGCGGCGCGGCGGGGCGTACTTTGAGTTTTCCGGCAACACCGGTCCGCTGGTTTTGCGCAGCAGATCGACGCACTGCAGCATGATCTTGGCGGCTTCGCGCATCTCCTCGAGACGGCACAGATACCGATCGTAGCAATCGCCGTTCTTACCGACCGGAATCTTGAACTCGAGCTCGTTGTAGATCTCGTAGGGTTGCGCGCGCCGTAGATCCCAAGGCAAGCCCGAACCGCGGACCATAACGCCCGAAAACCCCCACTTGATCGCGTCTTCGCGCGTGACGACGCCAATATCGACATTCCGCTGTTTGAAGATGCGGTTCTCGGTCAGCAGCTGCTCAATATCGTCGATGACGCGCGGGAACTGCTTGCACCACGCTTCGATGTCGTCGATCAGCGCTGGCGGCAGATCCTGGTGCACGCCCCCCGGCCGCACATAATTGGCGTGCATGCGCGAGCCCGAAGCCCGCTCATAGAACACCATGAGCTTCTCGCGTTCCTCGAAACCCCACAGCGGCGGCGTCAGTGCGCCAACGTCCATCGCCTGCGTGGTCACGTTGAGCAGGTGGTTTAGTATGCGGCCGATCTCCGAGTAGAGCACGCGAATGATCTGCGCCCGGCGCGGCACCTCAATCGATGCGAGCTTCTCGATCGCCAGGCAGAAGGCGTGCTCCTGGTTGATCGGCGCCACGTAATCCAGCCGGTCGAAGTACGGAATCGCCTGCAGATAGGTCTTGTGCTCGATCAGCTTCTCGGTGCCGCGATGCAAGAGGCCGATGTGCGGATCGATGCGCTCGACTACCTCGCCGTCCAACTCCAGCACCAGCCGCAGCACGCCGTGCGCAGCCGGATGCTGCGGGCCAAAATTGAGTGTAAACGTACGCCTTTCTTCAGGGCCGCCGCTTTGCGGAATGGTGGCGATGCCTTCGGCCATGGCTCAGTGCTTTCCTGAAAGGTCGCTGCTGTGTTGTACGGCCTCGCGGGAGCGCATCGCAGGCGCCGCAGCGGTGATGCAAGCGAAGCTCACGGCTTCGGCTCCTCGTCCGTCAGTTTGTACTTCTCGTCTCCGGGCAGTGTCATGCCTTCCCACGGGCTTATAAAATCGAAGTTGCGGAATGCCTGCGGCAGCTTCACCGGCTCATACACAACGCGCTGCTGCTCCGGGTCGTAGCGCACCTCAACATGACCGGTGACCGGGAAATCCTTGCGCAGCGGGAAACCCTGGAAACCGTAGTCGGTGAGAATACGGCGCAGGTCCGGATGTTGGGAAAACAGAACGCCATACATGTCGAAGGCTTCGCGCTCATACCAGTCGGCGCACGGATAAATTCCGGTGATCGATGGGACTGGCGTATCCTCGTCCGTCTGCAGCTTGATGCGAATGCGGTGATTGAGGTGCATTGACAGCAGGTGATAGACGATGTCGAAACGCTTATCGCGCTCGGGATAGTCCGCGCCGCAGATGTCGATCAGCGTGGTGAAGCGGCAGCGCGGATCGTCGCGCAGAAACGTGATCACAGTGGCTGCCTGGTCCGCGCGCACCGCAAGCGTCAGCTCGCCGAGCTTGACCACATAGTCCTCGATGGCGTTTGTCATCGACGCCTTGATGTGCGCGCCGAGATCTTCCAGCGCTTGCGTCATCGCACGATGTTCCCTTCGCGACGGATTTTGCGCTGCAGCTGCAGCACGCCATAGACGAGCGCTTCGGCGGTCGGCGGACAGCCAGGCACGTAGATGTCTACCGGCACCACGCGGTCGCAGCCGCGCACGACTGCGTAGCTGTAGTGGTAATACCCCCCGCCATTGGCGCACGAGCCCATCGAGATCACGTAGCGCGGCTCGGGCATCTGATCGTAGACCTTGCGCAACGCCGGCGCCATTTTGTTGGTCAGAGTGCCGGCGACGATCATGACATCGCTCTGGCGTGGGCTCGCACGCGGCGCAAAGCCGAAACGCTCGAGATCGTAGCGCGGCATCGATGCCTGCATCATCTCGACGGCGCAGCAGGCAAGACCGAACGTCATCCACATGAGCGAGCCGGTGCGCGCCCAGGTGATGAGGTCGTCGGCCGCGGCCGTCAGAAAGCCCTTGTCGGCCAGCCGGTCGGAAAGACCCGTGAAGAACGGGTCGTCTTCCTTCGCCGGGTAGCCTTCTACCGATGCGCGGCCCGCTTCGCCGTAAGGCGTCAGGATTTTCGGTTTCTCGCTCACTCCCATTCGAGCGCGCCCTTCTTCCATTCGTAGATGAAGCCGACCGTCAGAACGCCAAGAAACACCATCATCGACCAGAATCCGAACGGGCCGATCTCATCGAGTGCGAGCACCCAGGGAAACAGGAACGCAACTTCGAGGTCGAAAATGATGAACAGGATCGAGACCAGGTAGAAGCGCACGTCGAACTTCATGCGCGCGTCGTCGAAGGCGTTGAAGCCGCATTCGTAGGCCGAGACTTTTTCCTTGTCCGGATCCCTGGGGGCGACCACCCAGGCTGCGATCAGAAAACCTGCGCCCATCACCGCTGCGATGATGAGGAATATGACGATCGGCGCGTAATCCAGCAGATCGAGGCCCATGCGGTCCACCTAAGCGCGTTGGCGTGGCGGCGCCAGGGACCCGGCGCCGCAGCTGCGAAAACGGCGCGGACGCTAGTGGCGTCCGCGCCGTAAGTCCATGCTTAGGCGTCTCTGAGGTTACGCGTGCGAAGCTATGGCGCCGTCCGTCCGGTTTCCACCACCGACCGATCTTGAGACGAAACCGGCTCGGCCAGCGGCTCAGTTTGGCCGCTTGCGGCGCACCGGCGGAAGCGTCCTTTACCGGGTGCGCTGGTTCAGGCTGGCGTCTCGGCGCGTGCTGAAGCCCCAAGAGCAGGGCGGTCGGGCGTTGCCGGGGCTCTTAACCTTCATGCATGACGCGCTCACTGGCCGACCCGGGCCACGTACCCATCACTGGCAACGTCAAAAAAGAAGATGAACTGGCGGCGTCCGCCGACTCAACGGCCGGATCGGAGGACTGGCGCGAGTGACGGGGCTCGAACCCGCGACCTCCGGCGTGACAGGCCGGCGCTCTAACCAACTGAGCTACACCCGCGTACGGTGTGCGCGAGAGCGAGCGGGTTAGGCCAACCCGCCCCCTCGGTCAAGCACGCCCGAACATGGGTTCGGGCCTTAGCAAAATTAAGGCCGCGCGGACGTAGGCGCCGCCTCTGCCGACTGGTGTGGGGCTGTTACGTCGGCCCAGTGTCGTGTGGGCGCATCGAGCCGCAGCAGGGCCTCCAACTGGTCGTTGGGGACAAGAACATGCGTGCCTCCCGCATCGCGCACGCCGACAAAAACCGTCCCGCTCTGTGCGTCGACGGCGACAACGCCGACGCCGTCGGCGCAGCCGGTCTCGGCGCAGCCGCGAAATACAAGCGCCTCCGCGCCCCCACCCTCCATCATCGCGCCCGATGAACTGGCCATCGCCCGCCAAAGCCGAGCTCGGTCGCGGGCGGTAACGCCAAGTGCATTTGGATTGAAGCGCGCCTCGTGCTCGTCGACCAGCGCCGCGTACGGTCGGCCGACATAGGCGGCCAGATCGGGCATGGGGTCTTGAGGCGCCGCCGCTGCCGCTTCCGGGCGCGCATTTGGCGCACGCGCGGCCAAGCGGTCGCACCCTGCGGTCGCAAGGATCAAGAGAATGGAGCCGCCGATGCGCCAGTCCATGCCCTACCCTACACCGCTTGACGAGTCCGGCACAGCGGCCAGATGTTCCGCTTCGGCATTGAGTTCATAAAAGCGTCCCGCTAGGACGCCAGAAACGGACGGGCATTCTTGGCTTACTCACGCGCAGAACCCAGCGAGCGCTACAGCGAGCTGCTCCGCATGTACACGACAGTCCATGACGAGGGACTGCCGCATCAGAATATCCCGGCCGCGCAAGCATTTTCTGGCGGCAGCCTCAAACGGCAAATGCCGCTGATCCGCGGCCTGATTGAAGCAACCGGCGCCAAAAGCATCCTCGATTACGGTTCGGGAAAGGGGGGCGCCTACCGGACGCGCAACTTCAAGCTGAAGGGCCAACCCGTCAGCTCCGTTCAGGACTATTGGGGCGTGGACCAAATCGTGTGTTACGACCCGGCCTATACCCCTTTCTCCACACTGCCCGAAGGCCAGTTTGACGGCGTGATTTGCGTCGACGTGCTCGAACACCTGCCCGAACAGGATTTGCCCTGGGTGCTGGAAGAACAATTCCGTTACGCGCGGCGCTTTGTGTTCGGCAACATCGCCTTCTACCCAGCCGATAAGATTTTGCCCAATGGCGAGAACGCGCACTGCACGATCCGACCGCTGGAATGGTGGCGCGACACCATCGCCGCCGCCCGCGCGGCGGCAGGATCTGACGCCGACTACTTGTTCACTGTCGAAACCAAAGAGCCGCGTCAGCTGCTGGGCTTCAAATTGAAGCCGACGTCGGTGTTCAGAAACATCGCAAATCGCTCCGACTGGCAGAGTTGACGTTTGGCTTCGTTCGCGCCGCCTCGCCTTTTCCCGGTCGCGCATAATCGCAATCACGTCCGGATTTTTAGCGAAACAGCCCAGCTCCTGCGTGAGATGGGCCACCCGGTCCAGTTCGCAGTCGTCGAGGGCAATCCGGACTTCGATGCAGCGCAAACGGCACTTCGTGAATTGGACTTTCCATTCATGACCTCAACAGCGCTAGCGCGTGTCGCAACGGGGCGGGATGTCGTCGTCGTCGGCAACGATTGGGGACCGAAGCACTTTCGTCGCAAGCTCGAGCGTTTGCGCCGCATCGGCGCGGCTCTTGTTGGCGTCGTCGAAGGCGCGCGTTTTGCCTATCCGCGCCATTGGGAGCGCGTTGACGATCTGCTTTGCTGGGGCCCATCCGCGCTCGAGCTGCTGCCAGGCCGCAAACATATTGTCGGCTCGCCGGCGATCGAGAAGGCGATGAAGCCTGAGCGCACGCCGCCCGCGCGTCCGCACGTGGTCGTGAACTACAAGTTCATGAAAGGGGCAAAGGAACAGGGGCCGGCCTGGGCGGCCGATTGCGCGGCCGCCGCAGCGCCGCTCGATCCGGGCTATGCAATCAGCGCCCACCCCTTCAATGTCGCCGAACTCGTTGGCTTGAACCTCTCGCACGCGCCCTTCGCCAAACTGCTGGACGAAGCGAGCCTGCTCATCACCCGCTCCTCCACGGTCATTTATGAGGCGCTAGCAGCGGGCGTGAGCGTGATTTATTACCCCTTGCCCGACGAACGCCGCGCCGAGTTCGCAGCGCCCATGGGCGCTTTCGCAACCGCCGAGAGCGCCGCAGAACTGGCGCAGCTTGTCCGCCAGCACGGCGCCGATCCGCGCTTCGACGCGGCGGCCGCGCGCCGCTTTCTCGACCGCCATGTTTCCTTCGATCCGGCCAAGCCTGCTTCACAGCGCATGGCCGAGTTCCTGTCGGCCAAGCTGGCCGAGCGCGCGGCGATTGACGCTGGCGGGCTTCCCGGCTCTAAGCCCAGCCTGCGCGATCTGCTGACGAGGATGCGCGAGGGCCTACGCGGGCCTAGGAAAGTCCCCGAGGAGAGCGCACAATGAGCCGGCCGGCAGAACCGATCCATGTCTTCATCGGCTACGACAGCCGCCAGGCCGTGCTCTACAATGTCGCCCAGCACAGCATCGTCCGGCATTGTTCGCGTCCGGTTTCCAT
>CAZHWA010000066.1:0-8497 GCA_964536175.1 uncultured Terricaulis sp.
TGCGCCCTTTTCCTTGGCGTTGAGCACAATATTGCCGCTGGCGAGCAGCGTTTGCACGTTCGCATAGCCCGCGCCCTCAACAAGCGCGCGCAGCTCGGCCATTTTCACCTGTCGCTTGCCGAGATTGACCCCGCGAAGCAGCGCGACCTGGCGCATTACAGCGCCTTCGCGAAGGCTTCCAGATCGGCCGGCTCATTGAGCGCCAGGGCTTCGGCGTCCGGCGCAATGCGTTTGACCATGCCGGACAGCTGCTTGCCGGCGCCGACCTCGATGAAGCGGGCAATGCCCCCGCCATGCGCCATCCAATCGACGCTTTCACGCCAGCGCACGCGGCCGGTTACTTGCTCGACCAGCAGCTTACGGACGATGGCGGGCTCTTGCACGGGCTGCGCCGTGACGTTGGCCACCAGGGGCGGCGTGAACGGCGCGATCGTCACCTGCTCCAGCGCTTCGGCCATCGCATCTGCCGCGGGCTGCATCAACGGCGAATGAAATGGCGCGGAGACATTGAGCGGGATGGCGCGCGCGCCCTTTTCCTTGGCGTAAGCGAGCGCCGCGTCGACGCCGGCTTTCGAGCCGGAGATAACGACGTTGCCGATATTGTTGTCGTTGGCGACGACGCAGACGCCGGCTTCATTGCCTTTCGCGGCGATCTCTTCGGCCAGCGCCACGTCGACCTTGCCGATCAGCGCCGCCATCGCCCCTTCGCCGACCGGCACGGCGGCTTGCATAGCCTCGCCGCGTTTGCGCAACAGGCGCGCCGCATCTGTGACGCTCAGCGCGCCCGCGGCCGCCAGCGCTGAATATTCGCCGAGCGAATGGCCGGCGACATAGGCCGCTTTCGACGCCGGGACGCCAAACTCGCGCACCAGCGCGCGCATCGCGGCCAGGCTCACCGCCATCAGCGCCGGCTGCGCGTTTGCTGTAAGCGTGAGTTCGTCGGCCGGCCCTTCGAAGATGAGCCGCGACAGCTTTTCGCCGAGCGCCTCGTCAAGTTCCTCGAACACCTCGCGCGCCGCGCCGAAGGCCTCGTTAAGGCTCTTGCCCATGCCGGGCGCTTGGCTGCCCTGGCCTGGAAAAATGAATGCGAGCGTCATAAGCCGGCGGCTTAGATCAAGCCCGCCGCGGCGACAACTGTCAGCGTGGCGGAGTGCGATCCAACCCCGCCAACAGCAGGAACGCCGCGCCGAGCGCAGCAAGGAGTGTCGCTGGAACCAGGAAGTCCTGAAGCTGCACCCCGGTTTTCAGCGCCGTCAGGACTGCCGCGCTTGCCAGCGCGCCGATAGCAAGCGCGGTCAGCACCACGCCGATGGCCAGATTGCTTGCGCGCCTGCGCCGGACCAGCGGGGGGACGCCGCCCCGTGGCTCATCGCACTTTAATCGCGCCCTTTCGGCATGACAATTACAGAACACGCCGCGCGCCAGACCGTGCGGCGCGCCATCGTCGCGCTGGCGCGCGGCGACCGCGATCTCGCAGCGGTTGCGGCGGGGGCGGGGTTTTACGATCAAAGCCACATGAACCGCGTGTTCCTGCGTTTGACCAGGCGAACGCCAGGCGCGCACCGCGCGCTGCTCGCCTCGCTCGACGGCTAAATCCATACAATACGCGCAGCTGCGCTGCCGCTACCATGCATGCATGAACAGACGAACTTTGCTTTGCGGCGCAGGCGCGACCGCTACGCTCGCGGCCTGCGCTGCGACGAGACGTTCTGGAGGATTTGCGCTTGCAGGCGATCTCGATTCCGCCATTACGCGCGGCATGGATCGGCTCGGCGCCGTGCCGGGCCTGGCCGTCGCCGTCTATATGCGCGATGGCGCCTACGTGCGCGGCTTCGGCGTCACCGATGTCGAAACTGGCGAGCGCGCGGACGCAGACACCTCCTTCTACATCGCCTCGTCCACCAAGCCGTTGACCGCGCTGGCGCTGGCTGCGCTGCATGAGCGCGGCGAGATCGACCTGGATGAAAGCCTGCCAAGTTACGCGCCGGATGCGCCGTTTCCCGACACCGTGCGTCCAGACGATGTCACCTTCCGCCATCTTCTGTCCCATACCGGCGGGGTAGCCAACGGCCCGCTCGGCTTTCGCCTCGCGTTCACCGGACAGCACGATGCGCAAACGTTGTGGCGCCTGCTCGCGTCCTGCACGCCAAACGAAGACGCCCCACTCGGCGAGTTTGACTACACAAATGACGGCTACGACATCGCTACCGTGCTGAGCGACCGCGTTCTTGGCGTGACATGGCAGGATTTGCTGGCGCGCGAAATATTTTCGCCGGCAGGCATGGTGCGCAGCACAGCAATCATGTCGCATGCGCAGAGCGCCGGCTGGTCGATCGCCAAACCGCACCGCATCGACGCGGAGGGGCGCATGCGTCGCATCTACTTGGAGAAGACCGACCGGACCATGCAGTCGGCCGGCGACGTTATCATGAGCGCCAACGACGCTTTACGCTGGCTCGAGCTGATGATCGAGCGTGGGTGCATCGGGCGCAGACACGTCGCGCCCGCGGGCGTCATCGAAACCACGCGTGCGCCGCTTGCCGACGTCGGCGAAACGTTCGCCGAGTACGCGCGCGAGCAATATGGCCTCGGCTGGTATCTGTCGCGCTATCGCGACGAGCGCTTGTTCCACCATTTCGGCGGCTTTGCAGGCGCACGCGCCCATGTCTCATACATGCTCGACCGCGGCGTCGGCGTAGCCGCATTCGTGAACGACGACACAGCATCGTTCGCGTTTGTCGATGCGATCGCCAACTACGTGTACGATTTGACGGCGAACGCGACGACGCTGCGCAACGCTACGACACCGCGCTCGACGCCCTCGTGCGCGCACGCGATGAACGGGTGCAAGACATTCAGGCCGATCGCGTCAACCGGGCAAGCCGGCAGTGGACGCTCACACGTGCGATGTCAGCCTATGGCGGCGTCTATGAGAACGAGGCCTGGGGCCGCATCGACGTGGCCGCCAGCCAGAGGCGATAGACGTGCAATTCGGCGTGCTGCGCGCAAGAGCAGAGCCGTTCACCCGCCCCGACTCGATGCGCCTTGAACTGGTCCCCGGAATAGGCGCGCCCGCCTTGTTTAGCGGCCAAGGCCCGACCCCCGAGACCCTCATCTTCCGGGGCCAGCCCTTCGTCCGTCAATGAAGGGTCAGCGCAAGGTCCAGCGGACGGTTCGGCGCAAGCGCCCCCCAGCCGTCGCCACACCGTCGCGCGTGCGCGCTGCGGCGCGGAACTCTCGGGAGACCGCAAGCGCCGCCTCGCCGAAGCCGTACCCGACCGGCTCTTCAGAAACGACGGCACAATTCAAACGTCCGTCGCCACCCACCACGCAGTCGAGCACGACGCTCCCATTCAAGTGCTCGTCCAAAGCCTGCCGGGGATAAAATCGCGCGAAGTCGCTTCCCTCCGGCGCGTCGAGCCAGATCACGCCGGTCAGGAGATCGGAGTCTGGTTGGGGCATAGGTGGGACAGCGCCCTGCGTTATGGGGGGCTGCGCACGGTCGGGGGCCGCCTCGCCGACAGCAATGGCGGCGCCGGACAGGGCCCATGCCGGGCCAGCCAACGCCACCCCCAGCATGCCTGCGCTTAGCCGATGAGCCCACGTCACGGGGTACGCTCCGCTCTCTCCGGACGAGAGATGTACCCGCGCGGCGCGGACCTCGCACCTTGCTTCCGCAGCCGAAATGCGTATGTTCCGCGCCTTCGCGACCTGCGGCCCCGGGGGCGTCCTGCCGCCCGGGGTCCATCGTTTTGGCCGGTTCTTCCCCAGCCCAGGCGCCGCAGGTCCAACGGAAGAGGACAGAATGGCGTTCTACGAACACGTGCTGATCGCACGTCCTGAAATCTCGCCCCAGCAGGTCGATGCGCTGGTCGAGGACATCACCAAGACCATCAAGGATCTGGGTGGCCACGTCGGCAAGACCGAATACTGGGGCCTGCGCAATCTCACCTACCGCATCCGGAAGAACCGCAAGGGCCATTACGCGATGCTCAACATCGACGCGCCGCCCGCGGCCGTGCACGAGCTCGAGCGACGGCTCAAGATCAACGAAGACGTGATGCGGTTCAAAACCTTCCGCGTCGACGAACTGGACGAGGAGCCCTCGCCGATTCTGGCGCGCCGCGACCGCGAAGAGCGCCGCCGGGCGCGCCGTGAAGGGCGCGACGAGGACGGCGCGGAAAGCGCAGACATGAGCGATGAGGAATAGGCCATGAAGGGCGGACAACAAAAACTCAACATCTCGAACATCCCTGCGCGGCGCCCCTTCGGCCGCCGGCGCAAGGTGTGTCCGTTCTCCGGCGAAGGCGCGCCGAAGATCGACTACAAGGACGTGAAGCTGCTGCAGCGCTACATCAGCGAGAAGGGCAAGATCGTCCCGGCCCGGATCACCGCCGTCTCCGCCAAGAAGCAGCGTGAACTGGCCCGCGCCATCAAGCGTGCGCGCGAACTCGCGCTGCTGCCCTTCGCGGTCCAATGAGGAGGATGAGCCATGCAAGTCATCCTGCTTGAGCGGGTCGAAAACCTGGGCGGCATAGGCGACGAGGTGAAAGTGCGCGACGGCTTTGCGCGCAACTACCTGTTGCCGCAGAAGAAGGCCCTGCGCGCCACCGAAGCGAACCGAAAAGCGTTCGAAGAACGCCGGGCCGAAATCGAAGCGCGCAACGCCGAAGCGCGAGCGCAAGCGGAGAAGGCGTCAGGCAAGATCGACGGCCAGTCCTATGTGCTGATCCGCCAAGCCGGCGAAGCTGGCCAGCTCTACGGCTCCGTCTCCTCGCGCGACATCGCCGACGAGATCGTCAAGTCTGGCGCCAAGGTCGATCGCGGCGCTGTCGTGCTGGACAAGCCGATCAAGACGATCGGCGTCTACGACGTGCGTGTGCGCCTGCACGCGGAAGTGTACGCGACCGTAAAGGTCAACGTGGCCCGCTCCACGGACGAAGCTGAGCGTCAGGCGCGTGGCGAAAACGTGCTCGCGGCAGCGGTCGAGGCCGAGCGCGCCCAGGCCGAAGCGGCGGCCAAGGAACTCGCGGCCGCCTCGATCACCAACGACCCCGCTGCGCGCGCGGAATAGGTATTGGATTCTGGGGGCTCGGCTCCGGGGGGCGTTGCGAAAGCAGCGCCCCTTTTTCTTTCACGCCGCATGACGCCTGCGCCCGGTGCCTTCCCTCGGCCCTGCGCCTCGCCTATCTCCGCCGCATGCCCCTGCTCATGTGCCCAAACGACAATGCCTCGATGCAGACCCTCAACCGCAACGGAGTCGAATTCGACATGTGCCCGACCTGCCGCGGCGTCTGGCTCGACCGGGGCGAACTGGAAAAGCTGATGCAAGGCGCGCGCGACGCGTTGGTCGCCGACGCTTCGCCTTCGGCTGCGATGTCGCCGCAAGCGCCGCAACAGCAATACCAGGATCGCTACGGCGAGCGCGGCGAATACGGCGAGCGCGGCGAGCATGGAGAACGCGGCGAGTATGGCGAACGCGGACACGGACAACACGGACAGCGCCGCCGCCGCGGGGGCTTCGACTTCTTCGACATCTTCGACTAGTCACTTCTTCGCTTTGCGCACGTGCTCCCGGCGGCCGACGGCGTAAGCTTCGGCCGCAAAACGTCGCAGATTGTCCACGTCGCTGACCCGCAGCAGCCGAAAATGATGCACGTGATTGCGCGGCGAGAAGGTCTCCACTCTGCGGAACACCGCGTCTGTCACGGCGCGCGCCAACACGAAATGCCCGTCGATCCAGCTCTGCTTCGGCGTCACTTGCGCGAAGGACATGCGCACATGAAAGGCGATGCGCGTCTTCTCTGGAAGCACCGTGACCGGGCCATTCTCCTTGAGCATCGCGACGAACGCGTCATAGAGCGCTCGGATCTCTGGTGACTTGCCGCGGAGATGGCTTTCCAAGGAATGCAGCCCGCAGGTGTGGGTTTGGTTGCGGTTCGCAAACGTGCGGCCACACTTTTGGCACGTCCACATCGCGCGCTCGTCCGCCACGTTACGCTCCCTGCCGGCGCAGTCTTCGCCCGTTGCGGTTACAAAATAAGCGTTCGATTCGCGGCGCCAACGAGATTCGGCGCGCATCGTCAACAACGATAACCGCCCCGCGACTCGGAATAATCTGGGCATAGGCCGCATGCGTTAATCGTTGCGGCCTCGAATCGCATCATGTTGCCGGCCCGATGTCGAACCAGCCCGCCCTGCCCTTGGCCGTGCCGCCCGCTGCGCCGCAAACGCGCGTAGCGCCGCACAACCTGGAAGCCGAGCAGGCGCTGTTAGGCGCCATTCTGTTCGACAACGAAACCTATAACCGCATCACCCCGCTGCTCCAGCCCCAGCATTTTTACGATCCGGTGCACGGCCGGATTTATCGGGTCTGCGCCGAGCTGATCTCGGCGGGCGAACTCGCCGACGGCGTGACCTTGAGAGAGCGGTTCAGCAAGGACGGCGGCATCAAGGAAATCGGCGGCGCGGTCTATCTGATGAAGTTGCTGGAGGCCGCTGCGCCTCTGTCGACCCATGCGCAGTCCTACGCTGCGCTCATCTACGATCTCGCTCTGCGCCGCGAACTCATTCGTGTCGGCAATGTCATCGCCGATCTCGCGGAGAATCCGCCCGAGGATCACGACGCCAAAGACATCATTGAAGAGGCCGAACGCACGCTGTTCACTCTGGCCGAGAGCGGCACGGCCAATTCCGGCTTCTCACCCTTCTCGCAGGCGCTGACGACATCGATCAAAATGGCGGCGGCCGCCTATGAGAGCAAATCGGATGTTTCCGGGCTCGCCAGCCATTTCGAGGACCTCGACCGCATGCTGGGCGGGCTGCACCAGTCCGACCTCGTCATCCTCGCCGGGCGTCCATCCATGGGTAAGACGGCGCTCGCCACCAACATCGCCTTCAACATCGCCCGCCAGCGCCTCAAAATAATGCGCGCGGGCGAGATCGATACGGCGCCGGACAAAGGCGGCGTAGTCGCATTCTTCTCGCTGGAAATGTCGGCCGAGCAGCTGGCCACGCGCCTGCTCTCGGACGCCGCCGGCATCGAGAGCGACCGCATCCGCCGCGGCAAGATTTCCAAGCAGGAATATGAACGCCTCGCCGAAGAAGCCGGCAACTTGCACCAATTGCCGCTGCACATCGACGAAACCGGCGCGATCGGCATCGCCCAGCTGCAGGCGCGGGCGCGGCGCTTGCAGCGCACGGTCGGGCTTGACCTGATCGTCGTTGACTACCTCCAGCTCGTCACCTCCTCTTCGCGCAAATCCGACGGGCGGGTGCAGGAGGTAAGCGAGATAACCCAGGGCCTGAAGGCGCTGGCCAAGGATCTCAAAGTGCCGGTGCTCGCTCTCTCGCAGCTTTCGCGTCAGGTCGAAACGCGCGACGACAAGCGCCCGCAACTCTCCGACCTGCGCGAATCCGGCTCCATCGAACAGGATGCGGACGTGGTCTTGTTCGTGTACCGCGAAAGCTACTATCTAGAACGCGCCGAACCGCGCGAAGGCACCGACGAGCATATCGCGTGGATGCGGCAGCTGGACGAAGTGCGCAACCAGGCCGAGGTCATCATCGGCAAGCAGCGTCACGGTCCGATCGGGAAAGTGAAGCTCTTCTTTGACAGCCGCTACACCAGATTCGGCAACCTCGCCCGCACCTAGAGGCTATGCTCGAACCGCGGGCGCCCCGGCCGGCCCCTTTGTGATCTTCGTGTCTTCTTCGCGCCTTTGTGGTTTTCTTTTCAACACGAAGGACACAAAGGATGCACGAAGGACACAAAGAATGCCGGCGAGGGCTCCGGCGCTTCGAGTTGCGGTATGACCGAAGCAGCGTCACCTCCCCCGCGTCCGCGTCTCGCGCGTCTGCGCGTCGATCACGCGGCCATCGTCGAGAACTGGCGCTTCTTCCGCAAGGCCGCGCCGGGCGCTGCGGTCTCTGCCGTGGTGAAGGCGGACGGCTATGGGCTGGGCGCCGTCGGCGCCGCGCGCGCGCTGGCGCAAGCGGGAGCGCGGGTGTTCTTCACGGCAACGAGCGCCGAAGGGCTGGCCGTGCGCAAGGCGCTCGGCGAAGGCCCGCAGGTGTTCGTGCTGAACGGCGCCGCCGATGAGGATGCGGACGCCCTCGCCGGCGCAAAGCTGACGCCGGTGCTGAGTTCGGTGGCGCAGATCAAGCTCTGGAGTGCGCGCGCGCCGGCGGCGCTGCACATCGACACCGGCATGAACCGGCTGGGGCTCGGCCCGGAAGAGCTGGCGCCGGCGATGGTTGCGCTCAAGGGCGCGACGCTGGCGCTGGTGATGAGCCATCTCGCCTGCGCGTCGGACGTCAAGCACGAGAAAAACGCGGTGCAGCTGAAACGCTTTATCGACGCTGCGACGCTTTTCCCTAAGGCGCCGCTGTCGCTCGCCTCGACCGGCGGCATCCTCATCGGCCCTGAGTATCATTTCGATCTCGTCCGCCCTGGCGTCGGCCTTTACGGCCACGGCGGGCTCGACGCGAACAATCC
>CAZHWA010000067.1:0-8478 GCA_964536175.1 uncultured Terricaulis sp.
GTGCGCGGCAAAGTGCCGGTCGACCCAGGGGCGGCGCGAAGAAGTAGCGAGACCATACGGCAGGCCCACAGCGTCCAACGCGTCCATCAGCGCCCCCGCGCCGGACTTTAGCGGAGCTATCCGCTCGCCAATATGCGCTCGGGTGGCCGCCAGGAAATCTTCGAGCGGGAAGTCCTGCCCGTAGAATTGCCTGAGCTGAGCATCGTTGGCTTCGCGATGGAGACCGACGAGCGAAAGAAACTGTGTCTGGCTCATCGTGTAGCCGAGCCGGTCGCACGCGGCGAAATGCGCTTCCCGCACGAGGGCCTCGGAATCGATCAGAGTGCCGTCGAGATCGAACACGACCGCAAGCGGTCGACGCGGCAATATCATGGGCGGAGAAAGTCGGGGCAGTCGGGCATGGGTTCGATTGGCATGTAGTGTGCGGCGTCTTCGTTTAACACCATGATGCGGCGAAACGAGCAGGCATCATTGCGGGCCCAGACAAGATCGCTGCGGCGCAGCGGCGCTGCTCGGGAGGAATCCTCCGTGAGGCTGAGCGGGCCTGGATAGGTGGCGGCTTCGGCGACATAAACGAAGCGCGGGTGTCCGCTGGTGGTGTCCGGCGCCAAGTTCAGGGCGGCGATGAATGAATACTCATCGTGGCAGGCTTCCAGCCGGTCGCGAATATCAGATTCGCCAAAGCAAGCGCGGACAAGGGCGGAGCTTTCGAGCGGGACGGCCAGGACGGGCTCGACGGCTGTGCTATGCGATACCGCTTCGTACAACGTGAGCGTTGTCGACGATGCGCCGCCGCCGGAGAACATCTGACGCTCGATCGCGGTGACGCCGAACAGGGCATGATCGTTGTTCGGACCGACAAACACCGCGAACGGCCACACGCCGCGCTCCTGGTCAGGATCGACGATTTCCAGAGAGCGCACGCTGCCGTCGGCCGTATAGGTGAGGGCGTCGGCATCGAGGCACCAGCTGCCATCGGCGGTACAAAACCGTTCGCCGGTTTGCGCCAGCGCTTCGAGCCGATTGCCGGCCTGATCGGCTGCGGCTGCGGTTGGCGGCGGCGCCGGCGGCTCACGCAGTGTCTGCGGCGCCGCGCAACTTGCCGCCAGCAGAACCATCGCGAAGATCCTCATGCAAATTCCCCCCGCAGGTAGCCTTGAAAGAAAAGGGCGGTCTCCAGCGACGTGTGATCGATGCGGGCGTCGGCTTGCTCGGCGACCAGCGGTTTGGCCCGATAAGCCAGCCCAAGCCCGGCGGCCTTGATCATATCGAGATCGTTGGCGCCATCGCCGATCGCCATGGAGTCGCGCATGTCAAGACCGAGCGCCTGAGCCTCTTGGTGCAGAGTTTCGAGTTTTGCAGCACGGCCCAAAATAGGCTCCTGCACCGCGCCGGTGAGGGCCTTGCCGTCGTCCAGAAGCGTATTGCTGCGATGAGCGTGAAAACCGGCGGCGTCCGCAACACGCGAGGTGAAGAAGGTGAAGCCGCCGGACACCAGCACGCAGCGCGCGCCATTCGCCGCCATGGTGCGAACCAGCGTTGACGCTCCGGGATTGATGCGCACGCGTTCATCGTAGGTGCGTTGCAGGGCATCGAGCGCCAGGCCTCTTAATCGCGCGACCCGCTCACGCAGGGCCGGCTCGAACGCCAACTCGCCCCGCATGGCCCGGTCCGTGATTGCCGCGATCTCGCTTTTTGCGCCGGCATAGTCGGCCAGTTCGTCGAGGCATTCGACATTGATGATGGTCGAGTCCATATCGGCGACCAGGAGCTTCTTGCGCCGCGCCACAACGGAAATGAGCGCCCAGTCCACGGGCACATCCGCGACGGCCGCTGCCGCTTCCAGGCTCAACTCGCCGTCGATCTGTGGGTAGATCCACTGCGCGCTCTCCCAACCGGAGAGCACCTGAGGCGGCGGCAGCTTGCGCGCGAACGCGACGCGGCCGAGCAGCATCAGCGCCTCGCGATAGGCAGGCTTGTTATCGGGCGGCGCCACGAAAACCAGGGCGTGCGATTCGTCGCTCACGCGACACCCTCCCACATGGCTTGCGCTTGGGGTAGAGCCGGGACCATGCGTTCGCTGCTCATCATGGGGCCTACCGCCAGCGGCAAGTCTGCGCTCGCCCTTGCGCTGGCCGAGCGCATCGGCGGCGAAATTGTCAACGCGGACTCGATGCAGGTGTATCGGGACTTTCGCGTGCTCACGGCGCGGCCGACCCTGGGGGAGGCAGCGCGCGCCCCGCATCACCTTTACGGCCATATCGATGCCGCCGAGCTTTACTCGACCGGGCGCTGGCTCGCCGATGTGCTGAGCACCATCGAGACGATCGCAGCCCGCGGCAGGACGCCGATCGTCGTCGGCGGCACGGGCCTTTACTTCAAAGCGTTGACGCAAGGGCTCGCAGACATCCCCGCCGCCGATCCAGAGATAAGGGCTGCGTTGCGCGCCCGCGCCGAGACAGAAGGGGTCGCAGCGCTGCACGCCGAACTCGCGGCGCGCGACCCGGCAACGGCGACGCGGCTCGAGCCGAACGATGGTTCGCGCATATTGCGGGCGCTCGAAGTGCTGGCGGCTACCGGCGAAAGCATCAGTGCGCTGCAGGCGAATACCAAGCCGGTGCTTGCGCGCGACAGGTGGGCTGGGATCGCGCTCACGCCGGCGCGCGATGCCCTCTACTCCGCGATCGACAGGAGGTTCGAGGCGATGCTGTCGGCTGGCGCCTTAGATGAAGTGCGCGCGTTCGCCGCACGCACGCTCGATCCTGCTTTGCCGGCGATGAAAGCGCACGGCGCACCGGCTCTGATGGCGCACCTGCGCGGCGAGATTTCGCTCAGCGAGGCCGCGGCGATCGGCAAGCGTGACACGCGCCGCTACGCTAAGCGACAATTCACCTGGATCGCCGGTCAAATGCCAGACTGGCCGCGCGTGGTCGAGCCGGAGATTCAAGACCGCATCGCCGCGGCGCAAGCGGTGCTCGCGTAGCGAACGGATCTTAGCGCGTTAGGGCGGCGCGAAGCGCCGCTTCATTGAAGTACGTGCGCGCTTCGTGCGGCCCCACGCGCTCGACCGCCGCATCGAACCTTGCGCGCCAGCCGGGCAGCGCAGTTGTCATCGCCGCATTAAAATCGTCGGCGTTCCGCAACGCGCCCAATTCGCGCGCCAGCGCTTCGAAAGCGGTCCGCTCGTCTGCAAAGCGGTCGCTGGGCAATCGCTCCACGATCCGCCCGATCCCATCCTGGCCGGCGAGCAGCAACAGACGCGCCGTTTCCTGTTCGGCGCCGTGCCCTGCCGCAACGGCGCGGCGTACGTCCTCCGCAGCAGCGTGCAGCGTAATGGCCGTTTCGGTTCTCGGACAAGCCTCGCGGCGCAACGCCCTGAGATAGGCAATGAGGGCCTCGAAGGCCTGCGTCGGCGGCGGTTCGCCTTGAAACTCCTCAACGATGACGCTGCGAACGAACGTTGTCAGCGAGGGCTCATGCGCATGTCCGAAGGCCGTGCGTTGCGAAACATCGGCCAGGTCGGGGATCGGCAGGGGATTGAGCACACCGTCGCCGCGCACCGTGCTCGACCATTCCGAAGTCACGTCCGCATGACCGGCGCGGTCTGTTAGTTCCGGGAGCAAAAAGCGCGCATTGACGCCGCCGTTGCTGTGGCATGCGTGGCAGGAGAGCCCTGCGCGGGCCGCAGGCCCGCCAATCAAGACCGGCGTGCGGAAGAGCGCGCGGCCGATTTCGATCTCTAACGTCTTTTCCGCCAAGCACTCGCTTGGCGCATGCGTGAGGTCATGCGCCAAGTCTTTGCCTGGCGCGGTCCAGGCTTGCTCGCGCAGCAGGAGCGCCGGCGGCGCGGCCGCGCCGGTCAGCACCAGCGCCGCCAACGCTGCGAGCAGCTTCATTCGGCCGTTGCGATCCATCGCGCGAGTTCCTCGCGCTGCGCACAGCCATAGGCGCAGAGCTCGTCCAGGCGCGCCAACTGACGCCGCGCACGATCCAATTCGCCCATCTGAATGTAGAGTTCGCCCAGATATTCAGTGGCGCCAAGATGAGCAGGATCAAGCGCCAGCGCCTGACTGTAATAGCCAAGCGCTTCGTCCAGGCGCCCTAGCTTGCGGCTGGCGAATCCCATGTAGTTCAGCACGTCGGGATGCGGCCCGACAGCCGCCTCGGCGCGCGCGAGCGCCTGCAAACCTTCAGCAAAGCGCTCTCGATTGATGAGGCCGACCGCCTCTGCATAGGCGACGCGTCCTTCCTCAACACTCGGGAAATTCCAGCCGGTTGTCGCTGGGTCCGCCGCCGGCTGCTCCGCCGGCGCATTGAGTGCGGTGGTCAGCTGTTCGTGCGCCGCCTGCAGCTGCGCACGGCGCTGATCGCCACAGCGATCGTCGCAAGCTTCGATCGCTTGTTGCAGTGCGGCTTGTTGTTCAATGGCTCGATCGCGATCGCCGTCTTGCAGGTAGATCAGCCCGAGTTGCAGACGCGCGCCCGCCGGCGCGTTGGAGGCGCGAACGGCGCGCTCAAAGGCGCCACGGGCATCCTCGGTCTCCCCGGCGCCGACATAAGCGAGTCCAAGCGCGAAATTGATAACGCCGTCATTTGGCGCGGCGCGCCTGGCCGACCGCAAGTGGCGGACTGCCTCTGTATAATTCCGCTCGTTCAGCGCCGCGACCCCGGCCTGGTACGCCGCGGCGGGGCTTTCCCGTGATGACACGCTCGGGCCCGAGGACATCATTCCTCCTCCTCCACCGCCATCGGCCATTGCGGCGGGGGCGGCGAAAGCCGCGATGACCAGCGTCAACATCGTCAATTTGAGTTTCATGGGCGTCCTCCCCGTGAGGCTGGCGGCAGAGTAGCGCAACGGCAGCCTGGGGGCGTGCACGATTTCGTGACGGCGGCCTTGCCTTCGCCGCGCTCCGGCGGGAACAAGGTTCCGGCGGAGGGCCAGGGCCATGGATGTTGCGAACCTGGGCGTCGAAGAATGGGTGGCCATCGGCTCAGCCGCTCTGGCGTTGGCGTCACTGGTGCTCAACTGGCTGGTTGTGCGCCGGCAAACTCAGTTGCAGTTCGAGACCTTGAAGGCCGAGATGGACGCCGAGGTAATTGCTTGGGCGCACGAGGCGATCGACCTTGTGTCTCAAAGCGTTGCGCTCGCCCGCGGCCGTGGCGCAACGTATGCCGCCGACGAGTTCGCACGGCTCGCTCACGAGACGTCGCAGAAGCTGTCGTCCGTGGCCGATCGCGGGCGCTTGTTCTTTCCAAACGAAGCGCCCGAGGCGCACGGCCAGGGCAAGGAAACCGCATTTCAGGGCTACCGCCCGCCGATTCTCGACGCCGTGGTTTTCGCCTGCAACCGCCTTGCGCGCATTGATGCAGCCGCCGCGGGGCCGGACCAGGACGCCGCGGAATTCCTCACCAAATGCCGGCGACTCCTCGTATCTGAGGCCCAGAACGCGATCGATCCGCGACGGCGCGGCCAGATGTTGCGGCGCCTTGCCGTCGGCCGCCTCGACGATAAGACATCCGCCTACGCGCTCTCGGCCGAAATCGGCGAGACGATGGAGAGCCTGTTTCCCGGTTATTTGTTGGAGCGCCGAGACGAGGCCTGGATCTCCAAGCGCGAAGCGATTGCCCGCAGGCATCGCCGTTAGGAAGCCCGATATGATCTTGCGCCGCATACTTCTAACTCTTGCCGTATTCGGGTTCATCGCCTGTGCGCCGGTACATTCAGCCATAGTAGAGGAGCCCGCGACGATTACGCTCGCGCGCTCGACGTGTTTCGGGTTTTGCCCAGGCTATCGCGTGACCATCAGCGGCAATGGGGATGTTGTCTATGTCGGCCAGCGTTTTGTGAATGTCGTCGGCGAACGCCGCACCCACATTTCGCAAGAGGAGGTCCAGCGCCTGCTGCGTCGTTTCGACGAGATCGGTTTCGAGGATTTGCACGATGTGTATCGCGCACCGATCACTGACCTGCCTACATACACGCTCACGCTTGAGCGCAACGGCCGGCGCAAAACGGTCGTCGATTACGGAGGGGTGAGCGCTGGCATGCCGCGCGCCGTGCGCGAACTACAGGATGAGGTCGACCGCGTAGCCAACACAAGCCAATGGGTGCTACGCAACGGTCAACCGGTGCGCGAGCAGCCGCAGCCTTGATGCGCAGAGGTGGCGGTGCAGCCCTACATTGGCGTAGAACTGACGCCGTTGATGCGAATCTGAGGTGGGGGATGATCGACTTGTTGCGCGCCGCCGCCGTTGGCGGGTTGGCGCTTCTGCTTGCGACGCCGGCAACTGCGCAAAACCTTTCGTTGCGCGCGCCGGCCTGGGCGCAGGCGTTGCTATCCGCTGATGTGACGCCCACGACGGGCGGGCGCGCCTTTATCGCCGCGGAGGGGATACCACTCTCGGTTCGCGTGACCATTGCGCCGGCGCGCGGCGGCGTGGCGCGCGTGATCCGCTATGACGGGGGCGATGAGGCGGCCACGCTTGCCGTGCGCCGTTTTACCGGCCATCCCTCCACTGGCTGGTGGCTTTGGGGGCCGGATACGCCGCGTATCAGCGAAGTCGCCGCCGCGCACCGCACCGAAATCGCCAGCCTTGCGCGCACCGCCGCCGGGGTCGCGGGGCAGACCGCTGCGGCAAGCGAAGCGTGCTCCGCAGGGGAGCAGGCCTATCTGGAGATCGCCGTCGAGGGCCGGGCGACGTCGCTCTCCCGTGCTTGTCTTGTCGACGCCGATGCCGCCGGGCGGCTGGCTTTGCGGCTCTCCGAAATCGCCGGTTCGCGCTCAGAGGAAGAGCTGGCCGCCGCTGCTGTGGCCGAGCTACTGGACGCCGATCGCGCCTTTGCGGCTAAGGCGCTGGCGGATGGAGTGCCCGCGGCGTTCAACGAGTACGCGGCAGCGGACGCTCTGATCTTGACGAGCGAGACAATCGCGACAGGTCGCGCGGGGATCGCCGCGCGTTACCAGAACTGGATGGAAGGGGCGCGTCTGGAATGGGCGCCGGAGACGGGCCGTGTCTCGGCGCGCGGCGACATGGGGTGGACCTGGGGTAATTCGGCCTACATCGCCCCGGACGGGACACGCACGCCCGGGCGCTACATCTCGATCTGGACGCGGGACCACACCGGCGCCTGGCGTTACGTCTTCGACGCGCCCATTAGGTGATGCGTGCGGCTAGCCCGCGAATCCGCCCTCGGCCAGGAATTGTAGTTCTTCGGGCGTGGACTTGCGGCCGATAATCGCATTGCGGTGCGGAAAGCGGCCGAAGCGGGCGATGATGTCCCGATGCAGGATTGCATAGCGTGTGTACTCGGCGTCGCGCATCGGCTCGATCAGCTGCACCGCGCGCTCCTGCAGCGTAAGATCTTCGGCGTGTTCGAACGGCAAGTAAAAGAAGACCCGAAGGAAGCTGTCAGTCGCCGCATCGAAACGGCGCTCGATCGCGCGCGCCGCGACGCCTTGCGCCAACGCGTCGGTGGCGTAGGCGTGTGGGCTTTGTCGGTAGATATTGCGTGGAAACTGGTCGAGCAGCAGCACCAGCGCCAGCGCGCCTTCCGCCTCCAGCTCCCAGTGCGCCAGCTCGCGCCGCGCGGCGGCATGATGGTCAGCTTCGAACGCGCGACACCGGCCGTCGAAGGTCGCGTCTTTGACGAACCAGGCCTTCGGGCCCGCATCGCGCCAGAAGCGCACAATCTCGCCAGCGCTCGCCATCTTCGTCTCCTTCTTGGCGAAGGTGAGGGCTAGCGGCTAGAGACGCAAGAGATCGAAAGGAAAGTCGATGCGTGTGCTTTACGAGCGGGACGCCGACCCGGCGCTGATCGGGGCCAAGCGCGTGGCCGTGATCGGTTACGGCGCCCAAGGTCATGCGCACGCGCTCAATCTGCGCGATGCGGGCGTTGACGTCGCGGTGGCGCTGCACGCGAAGGCGCGTCGAGCGGGCGAGGCGCGCACGGCGGGTTTTGATGTCGTCAGCGTCGCCGAAGCCGCCAGGACGCGTGACGTGCTGGTCATGTGCGCGCCGGACGAAGCAATGCCGGACATGTACGCAGACGAGATCGCGCCGCATTTGCGCGCCGGGCAGACTCTGATGTTCGTGCACGGCTTTGCCTATCATTACGGATTCATAGCGCCGCCGGCGGACGCGAACGTCGTTATGGTGGCGCCGAAGGGGCCGGGCAAAGCGTTGCGCGAAGCGTACGTAAAGGGCGGGGGCCTGCCGTGCATCGTCGCGGTGGCGCAAGACAATGGAGGCGCCGAAGCGCTGGCCTATTCCTACGCCGCCGCCATAGGCTGCGGCCGCGCCGGCATGATCCCGTCAACCTTCAAAATCGAAACCGAAGGCGATCTTTACGGCGAGCAGGTCGTGCTCTGCGGCGGCCTCACGCATTTGATCCGCACGGCCTGGGAAGTTCAGGTCGAGTCTGGAACGCCGCCGGAGCTGGCGTATTTCGACTGCTTGCACGAAGTGAAGTTGCTCTCG
>CAZHWA010000068.1:0-8469 GCA_964536175.1 uncultured Terricaulis sp.
CTCTACATATAATTCCGGCGTCTGCGTGTCCGAACTAGGCATTTCCCCGATCGGCTGTCCGGCGCGTACAGTTTCTCCGGCCTGCACCGTAATGGTTTCCAGACCGGTAAGCACCAGCAGGTAACCCCCGTCCAGGTTCAGGATCAAGACTTGGCCATAGCTGCGAAACACGCCCGCATAGGCGACGTCGCCGGCGGCGGGGGATATGACCTGGGCGGCGGCGCGGGTGTGCAGCGTGACGCCCTGGGCGGGCAGTCCTTGGCCGTCGCGTGCGCCAAATCCACGGGCGATGCTGCCGTGTGCTGGCGCCAGCCACGCCGTTGGAACCACGCCGGAGCCGGCGTTCGGGCGGCGCGGGTTTGCGGCGGCGCGTTGAGCTAACTCTCTGAGATTGCGGGCTTCGGCAGCCAGGGTGCGGGCGCGGCGGTCGGCGGCGGCGGCGTCGCGCGTCAGTTGCGCCTGGGCAAGGCGGCGGCGATGGACCAGCCCCGCGAGTTCGGCGCGCTCAAGGTCCACGGCGGCTTGCGCGTCGGCGAGGATGCGGCGTTCCTCGACCACGTCAGCCTCTAGTCGCGCGGTCGTTTCGAGCGCGGCAGCGGCGCTGTGCTCTGCTGCGGAAAACTCGGGCGCAAGGGCTCGTGCGAGCACCCCGGCGCGCACGGCGCGCGGCTCGATACGCCGCTGCGAGAAGGCGGCGGCAATCAGCGCCGACTCAAGCGCGGTGCGGGCCTGGCGGCGCCGGTGTGTCAGCCTCGTCAGTTGCTGTTGCAGCGCTGCAAGGCGTTGTTCGGCGGAGGCTGCCGCAGCCTCGGCTTCGGCGCGGCGCCGCGCGGCGTCGACAAGACGGGTGTCGAGCGCGTCCACTTCGCGGCGCGCAGCTGCGGCTTGGCTGCGCAGGCGTTCTGCGCGAGACGCCTCCGCCCGGCCTTCGCGTTCGGCTTGCGCCACGGTGCGGCCAGTTTGGGCGTCCGCCGTACCCAGGAAAACCGCAATCGCCCCCGCCGCACATGCAGCCTGGGCGAGCGCACGCCATGCGCGTCGCGTCATGTTGCCATACCCACCCGGAGATCTTCAGTCCCGGTGGTAGGGATTACCGCACAAAATGGTCATAGCCCGGTAAATCTGCTCGGCGAGCATCACGCGCACGAGCCGATGCGGCCAGGTTTGGCGGCCGAAAGCGAGCCTTTCGTCAGCATTATCCTTAATGGTCTGGGCCACCCCGTCGGCGCCGCCGACCCAAAAAACGGCCGTGGGCACGCCGTCATCGCGCCAGCGGGCGAGGCGTTCGGCCAGTTCGCGAGAGGTCCAGTCCTTGCCGCGCTCATCCAACAAAATCTTGCGGGCCTCGTCGGGCGTGGCGCGCAACACTGCGCCGGCTTCCGCGCGCGCATCGCCCGGCGGCTTGGCTTCGACTTCAATGAGATCGAGTGCTTTGAAGCCGAGCTGACGGCCGCTGTTGCGAGCGCGCGCGATATAGTCGGCCGTGAGCGCCGCCTCGGGTGCATCCCGAAGCTTGCCGACGGCCGCGATCAGCAGTCGCAAACCCTAGCTCGAGAGCGCAGCGCTTGGCTCGGGCGCGCCAGTCCAGATCTTTTCGATGTTGTAGAAAGCGCGCACTTCCGGGCGGAAAATGTGCACGACCACATCGCCTGCGTCGACCAGCACCCAATCGGCGTGCGGCAGGCCTTCGACGCGGACGTCTTTCACGCCGGCTTCCTTCAGCTTGCGCACCACATGATCGGCGAGCGAAGCGACGTGCCGCGCCGAGCGGCCCGATGCGACGATCAGCATGTCTGCGAGAGAGGATTTGCCGCGAATATCGATGGCGAGGATATCCTCGGCTTTGTCGTCTTCGAGCGAGGCGAGCGCCACGCGTGTAGCAGCGTCGACGTCGATGCCCCGCGCTGGCCGATCGGCTGCGGCGAGGACGTTTCCGGCAGAGGACGCGGCCGGTGCGCGTTTTAGTTCAGGAGACAGGGTCTGAGCTTCCTTCTGTTGCCCCGAGGTTCGAACGCTATCACTTTCGCTTCGGTTTCGCCACAGCCGGGCGCTTCCGGGCGCGCAGGGCGGTCGAGGACTGTGGGTGATGGCGGGCGTTGATGAAAATCCAGTCCTTGGGCGCACTTAGGCGCTGGCCCGGCCCGGCGCCAGGGCGCGACACGACAACGACGGGGACAGAATCGGCCACCTCGCGCCAATTTCGCCACTGGCGGAAGTTCGCCAGGTTGTCGGCGCCCATGACGAGGTAGAAGTCCACGCCGGGATAGAGACGCCGCAGCATCCGTAGCGTTTGATAAGTATAGTTGCAGCCGAAGCGCTTCTCGAAATCGGTCACGACCATGCGCGAACCGCGCGCAACGCGTTCGGCCGATTTCATGCGCTTGGCGAATGGGCTCGATTTCGGCTTCAGCGGGTTCTGCGGCGAGACCAGCCACCACACGCGGTCGAGCCCCAGCCGCTTCAGGGCCGTTTCAGCGACATGCGCATGGCCTTCATGCGCAGGATCGAAGCTGCCGCCAAACAGCCCGATCTTCATACCGGGATAGGCGAGTGGGAGATCGCGGCGCATGTGTCGTGCGCAGTCTAGCAAGGCGCCCGTGTCCAATGCACCGTCGAAGTCCAGGATGGCGAGCTCGCGGCCGGGTGCGGCTAGGTCAGCGCCGGAAAGCTGCGTGTTCGAGCGCCTCGAGAATGAGCGCATCGGCGGCTGCTGACGCGTCGTCACCGCCTGAGCTGAGGAGGTCATCGATACGCATGAGCGCCTCGGTACAACGGAGCCAGCCCAAGCGACGAGATTGCATGATCGCCGCTTTCAGGATGTCGAGCGCGTGGCGGCGGTCTTCAGGCTCGACGCCGCCGAGGCGAACGCGCAGACGCCGCAACATTGCAGCGAGCGGCGGCGGCTCGCCCGCCTCATCGTGACGGCGCCGGTCCAGCAGTCGCTTGCCCGAGCGCCTACGGCGGTCGGGACCGAAATAGCCGGCAATATCCACCCATCGCGTCGCCATGCCTGTGCGATAAGTGCTGCGCGGCTAAAGCGACGTTTACGATACTGTAGCGGGCGCCGACGCGGAGTTTTTTATCGCTGCCGAATGAGGCCTTCCTGCGCGGCTGACGCAACCAGCACGCCGTCATCGCGATAGATCGCGCCGCGGTTGAAACCACGCGCGCCCGAAGCGGACGGACTGTCCTGCACATAGAGATGCCAGCGCGAGAAATTGGTGGGCCGGTGAAACCAGATGATATGGTCAAGGCTTGCCGTCTGCACGCCCGATTGCCAGCTGACGCCGTGCGGACGCATGGCCGTGCCGAGCAGCGAATAGTCCGATGCATAGGCCAGCAGAGCCTGATTGAGTGCGACGTCCTCGCCTAGATCGGCGCGCGCGCGCAGCCAGACCTGCTGATGCGGCGGCTTGACGATGGGCGCCGTTACGTCGACCGGATCGACGGGACGCATCTCGATCGGCGACCGCGCAAACCATGCTGTCGCTTCCGGCGGCTGGCGCGCGATCATATCCTGCAAATCCTGCAACGCGTCTTGGGGCGACGGTGCGGCCGGCATGTCGCTTTGGTGTTCGTAGCCCGCTTCCGGCAACTGAAACGAGCAGGCCATGTTGAAGATCTGTTCGCCTTTTTGGATGGCGATCACGCGGCGCGTCATGAAGCTCGTGCCGTCGCGCGAGCGCTCGACCTGATAAAGCACCGGAATGCTCGGATCGCCGGGTCGAATGAAGTAGCTTTGCAGCGAGTGGCAGATGCGGACCTCGACTGTCTTGTAGGCCGAAAGCAGCGCTTGCGCGACGACCTGGCCGCCAAAAATGCGCTGGCGTTCTTCCGGCGGCGAGAAGCCGCGGAACAGGTTCACTTCGATCGGCTCGAGCGTCAGTGTCTTGGTGAGGTCGTCCATGACGGACATCGGCGCGCCCCGAGGCTGGAAGGGAGCACTCCGATATGGCGCGCGAAGGCCTCGCACAAGCGCGCGCGCCGGGAAACGGCGCCGCAGCCTATGGCAGCAGGTTGCCGCCGGCGTCGCACCAAGGCTCGCGCCGCCCGCGCCAGGGGCGGGCTAGGCCTTCGGCGATCAAGGTCTCGCCAAGGTCGCGCCCGTCGATCAGCACGAACGCAATGGTGCGGCCGTAGCGGTCGATACGGCCGGTCGGACGCAACTCGACACGCGTCGCGCGGGTAATGAGTGCGCGCGCTTGCCGCGTGGCGCGATCGCCCAGCGCACGCTCGGCGTCGCAGCGCGCCCTCGGGCCGGTCTCTGGCGTATCGATATTGACGATGCGATAGGTGATGTCGGTGCGGGTATCTTCGAGCGTGTCGCCGTCGATAATGCGAAACTGCGCCTGCGCCGGTCTGTCCGGCGCGATGTTTGTCGATTTTACATCGCTCGGCTCGCCGCGCGCGGGCAGTGGGCTGGGCATGGTGGCCAAACCTATGCCAACCACGAGCACAAAGATCAGCGCAGCGAGGCGGAACTGGCGTGTAAGGTTCACGCCCCGAGGCAAGCGCGCCAAGCGTTACCGAAACGTGAACGCGGGACGCCTCAGGCGCTCTTGGCGGCGGAATCCTCGCCTTTGCCGCTGAGCAGGCGCTGTTCGAGCAGGGCCACGGTATCGACCACCTGCTCCAGTGTACGCACGCTGCGCAGTTCGACCCCGAGCACACGCTCTTCAATCCGCGTGCGCAGCGATTCGAATTCTGCAGCGAGATCGCCGTCAACGTCCGCGGCCGACTTGGACTCCAGAGCCTCAAGGCGCCGGTCGTTGTCGGCGACGAAGCGGGCGATGTCGGCGCGCAACGTCTCCAACGCATTGCCCTGACGCAGTTCGAAGGCGGTCACGCGCTCATGCAGATTTTGGATCGCGGAGGCCGTGTTGCTTTGCTCGGCGTGCGCGAGCACTTCGAGCCGCATATCGGCGAGGGCGACCTCCACCTGGTGCACGCGTTCCTCGGCATTGCGTGCAGTTTCTACGGTCTGCTCGGCCACGCGGTTAAGCGTGCGCGCCACATCCTGGAGACCTGTGTTCAGGTCTTCGAGCTGGCCGTCGCGCCCATCCAAACCTTGCTGCAGCGCGTTCAGCCGATCGATCAGCGTAGAGTCGGCATCCATTGCCTCTACGCGGGCGGCCAGGCCCTCGAGTTCGGCGCGGACCACCGCCAGCGCCTGCTCGGTTTCCGCGCCTGCGGCGGCCTGCTCAAGCAGCGCAATCCGGCGCTCGACCTCGGACGCGAGTGCATCGCGCGCGGATTCCAGTTCTTCAAGACGCGCGTTTGTGCTGATGGTGGAGCCTTCGAGTCGGGTAAGGGCTGTGTCCAGCAGGGTCAGGCGGGCCAGCGCACCAGCATGTTCTTCGCGCAGCAGATGCACCTCGTTGACGGCGCGCGTGCGGACGTCGGCAAGATCGCCGCGCAACCCTTCAAGCAGCGGCTCGATGCGCGCAAGCACATCGGCGTCGCCAGCGCCGATATCGCGCCGCAGCTTCTCGAGCGCGGCAAAGCTCGCCGCTTCGACACGATCCAGTTCGGCGCCAAGGCGTTGTTGCAGGTTTTCCTGGTGTTGTGCGCTGTCCGCCAATTGCGACGCCACAGTCTCAATACGCCGTTCGAGGCTGGCGCTTGTGCGCGATAGCGCGCTGTCGACGCCGGTCTCGGCCGCTTCGATGCGGCGCTCAACCGCCTCGCGCAATTCGGACACGGAGTTGATTGTGTTGCCAATGGCGACGTCGACCAGCTTGAGGCGCGCCGATTGCGTGACCTGATCTTCGCGAACCGCCTCAAGGCCGGCCGCAAGTTCGCTGCGGGCTGCTTCGATCTGGGCGCCGAGATCGGACCGGGTCGCCTGCAGCGCCGCATACTGTTCCTGCGTGGCGCGGCCAAGGTTCGCGGCGAGGCTGGCGTCCGCCTCGCGCAAGGCGTGAGCAGTTTCCTCGAGCGCGATCTGCGCCCCGTCCTCAAGATCGGTGAGCTGCGTACGGAGCTGTTCGGCCGCGCGTGCGGCGGAGCGTTCGTTTTCGCCGACGCGCTCAGCGAGCGCCGCCATGCGGTCGGCTGCGTCGGCGAAGGCCGCGTGCATGCGCGCGCGTGTGGCTTCAGCACTCTCTTCCAGCCGTTCCTCGACCGAGGAGCGCAGTCCGCGCAGTTCGTTAACCAGATGGGCGACCGCAGCGTCCGCCTGCTCAGCGGCGGCGTCGGCCGCGGCCCGCAACTCGGCGAGGCTCGCATTCAGCCGGGCGGCGGTCTCCTGGGTGAATTCGCTGAAGTCTTCGGCAACAGCGTACTTCAGGGCTTCGTGCGCGCCGGCGAGTTCGGCGGCCGAGCGCTCTACGCCGGCAAGACGCCAGTCCAGGCCCGCCGCACGCTCATCATGGGTCTGGGCGAGCGCGCCAAGGTTGTCCTCGACCACCGCCAAGTGGATTTGCAGGCCAGCGACGGTATTGTTCACCTCCTGTTGCGTTTGGCCAAGAGCGTGGGCGGTGTCGCCGGCCAAGGCTTCGACATCGCCGACGCGCGCGGTGATGTCGAACAGGGAGGAATCCAGCGCGTGGACGGCGCCATCGAGGCTGCCCACGGCCGTTCCAAGCCGACGCTCCAAGGTCTTCAAGCGCTGTCGTACGGCAAAACCTTCGGGAGATTCCGGCGCGGGCGCAAAGATAGCCCCACGTTCCGGCTCCAAGCGGGATTGCTCTGCCTCCTGTGCGGCGGCGAGCTCGTCAAGGACGGCGCGGCGCACCATCAGATCGGTCAGGTAGTCGGCCACGCTGACGCCGAGACGCGCGGCTTCCTCCTCCGCGCGCTCGCGGGCTTCGGGGTCAACGCCCCCAAGATCCCAGGAATTGTCGCTCATCTTGGCCTCGCGATGCCCTTCCTTCCTGAGGCTTTGTGCTTAAGGCCGCGTAAAATCGGGATTTTTGTCTTTGCTTAAGACCTGGCGGCAGGGCTGGCCCCAGCGTTGTTGCGCTCGCGAGCGATGTTCGATGCAGCGAAAGGTGTTTTTCCTAGTTTCCCCCGCCACGGAACCGGCAAATCATGTCATGCTTTGCCTGTGGGCGGTCGACGCGCGCGAGTCGCGGGGGGCTGCCTCTGGGCGCCAAGATTTCGATGGCGTGTTGTGAGCGTCCGAACGTCGGGCTCCTTATGTAGAGTCCGCTGGGACGCGACGGAGGACCGATGTCTGAAGAACTCTTTCGCAGCTTTGCTCGCTCCTATGAGCAGCGCCGCGAAGCGGAAATGTCGCTGCAGGACTTTCTCAGTCTGTGCCGCGACGACCCGATGGCATACGCGACGGCGCACGAACGGCTGCTCGCGGCGATCGGCGAGCCGCGCATGGTCGATACCTCCAAGGATCCGCGACTCGGGCGGATTTTCATGAACCGCACGGTGCGGTTCTATCCGGCCTTCGCCGAATTCTACGGGATGGAAGAGACGATCGAGCGCATCGTCGCCTTTTTCCGCCACGCTGCGCAGGGTTTGGAAGAGCGTAAGCAGATTCTTTATCTGCTCGGGCCGGTTGGCGGCGGCAAGTCTTCGTTGGCCGAGCGGCTCAAGGCGCTGATGGAAGAGCTACCGATCTATGTGCTGAAGGCTGGCGATCAGATGAGCCCAGTGTTCGAGCACCCGCTGGGCCTGTTCGACCCGGAAACCTGGGGCCAGAAGCTCGAAGACGAGTACGGCATCCCGCAACGCCGCCTGACCGGACTGATGAGCCCGTGGTGCGTGAAGCGGCTGGACGAGTTCGGCGGCGACATCACGCGCTTCCGCGTCGCCAAGCTGATGCCGTCGCGTTTGCGGCAGATCGGCGTCGCCAAGACCGAGCCGGGCGACGACAACAACCAGGACGTCTCCTCGCTGGTCGGCAAGGTCGACATCCGCAAGCTCGAACTGCATGCGCAGAACGATCCGGACGCCTATTCCTATTCCGGCGGGCTCAATCGCGCCAACCAGGGCATTCTCGAGTTTGTCGAGATGTTCAAAGCGCCGATCAAGATGCTGCACCCGTTGCTGACGGCCACGCAGGAAGGCAATTATGTCGGCACCGAGAACATCGGCGCGATCCCCTTCCACGGCGTGATCATGGCCCACTCCAACGAGGCCGAGTGGCAGTCGTTCAAGAACAACAAGAACAACGAGGCCTTCATCGACCGCATCTACGTGATCAAGGTTCCGTACGTACTGCGCGTAGACGAAGAAAAGAAAATCTACGAAAAACTGATCCGCGGCTCCGAGCTGGCCGAGGCGCCCTGCGCGCCGGCGACGCTGGAGATGCTGGCGCGCTTTTCGGTGCTCTCGCGCCTCAAAGAGCACGAGAACTCCAATCTGTTCGCCAAGATGCGGGTCTATAACGGCGAGAGCCTCAAGGAGGTCGACCCCAAGGCCCGCACGCAGCAGGAATACAAGGATGCAGCAGGCGTCGATGAGGGCATGTACGGCATCTCGACGCGCTTTGCCTTTAAAGTGCTGGCGGCC
>CAZHWA010000069.1:0-8408 GCA_964536175.1 uncultured Terricaulis sp.
TGGACGAGTTCGGCTTGGCGGCCGTTTGCTATCCCATCATTTTCGACACGCAATCGAAGACGCCGCTCGCCGTGATGGGACTGCGGCCTGGCATGAATGTGTTCTTGGGCGCCGACGGCTCGCTCGACCCTGAAGTTTACCTGCCTGCCTTTGCGCGCCGCTACCCGTTCCTGCCCATCATCACCGGGCCGGCCGGCGCTGAGCAAAAAACGCAGCAACAAGACGGCGACCGCGTACTCGTCTGCATCGATCGCGCCGCCAAAATGCTGTCGACGACGCCTGAATTGCCGTTCTTCGAAGGCGACAAGCCATCCCGCTACACCCAGGACGCGATCCAGTTCTGCAAGGAGTTCGACGCGCTGGGGCGGCGCACGCAGGAATTCATAAAGCTGATGGATCAGCACGATCTGTTCGAGCTGACCCCGCTCGCGCTACCGCGCGCCAAGCCCGACGGCACGCCGGACGAGCCGATGAAGATCGGTGAGTATCTGCGGATCTCCGAGCAGAAGCTCAACGCCCTGCCGAAAGACACCTACCTGGAGCTGCGTGACCGCGGCGTGACGGCCGTCATGCACGCCCACTTGCTGTCACTTGGGCTGTGGCCGAAGATCCTCTCCCGGGCTGCGCGAATCCAAGCTTCGACCCCGCTCAGCAACTGAGGCCGGTGCAGATCCGTATGCGGAAGCGCCTCTCCTGCGAGGGAGGCGCTTTCGTTTCTGCCGCATTGGCGCGGCAGCTTCGATAGGGCTATGGCGCACTTCGTGCGAACGCTTCTTGCCTTTGTCGCCATGCTCATGGCGTGCGCAGCGCCGGCGGACGCGCAGCTGCTCGGCCCACGCCGCGTCGAAACATCGCTGCATGCGGCGCGCGCGGCAGTGACGCCCGGCGAGGCGTTCACGGTCGTCCTCAGACAACAGATTGCCGAAGGCTGGCACACCTATTGGCGCAACCCGGGCGCAGCCGGCGAGCCCGCCGACATTACCTGGATCTTGCCGTCCGGCTTTGAGGCAGGGCCGATTCAGTGGCCGGCGCCCAAATCGACCGTCGCGGCGGGACTGGTCAATTACGGCTACGAGCGCGAAGTGCTGCTGCCGGTCGAGCTGCGCGCAAGCGCCAGCGCGCGTCCCGGCGCAACTGCGCACGTCGCGGCGAACGTCTACCTGGTCGTATGTTCTGAAGAGATCTGCATCCCGGAAGAGAGCACCGTCTCGCTGACGTTGCCGATCGCAGCGCAGGGACGCGACGATCCCGAATGGGGGCCGCGCATCGCCGCCACGCTCAGCGCTCTGCCGGCCCGCGATGAGACGATCGGAGCGCGCATCACGCCGGGCGCATCGCCAATTCTGAGCGTCGCGTTGCCTGGCGCGCGCGACGCGTAATTCTTACCGTTCAACAGCGATGCGGTCGATTATACCGAAGAACAGCGCGCCAGTGCCGGCGCCGAAGGATTCAGCATCGCCCTTCCACCCGGCGTCGAGCGGGTTGGAGAAGAACCGCTCGAAGGCGTGCTGACGTTCATCGATGCGACCGGCGCGCGGCGCGCAGTGGAGATCGGCGCGGCGCCGGGGCCGGTTCTGCCGGGCACAGCCGGGGTCGAGTACGCGCGCGGCGCGCCCCTCAATGCGGGTTCGCTTTTGATCGCTGTCGCGCTGGCGCTGCTTGGCGGAGTTATCCTCAACGTCATGCCGTGTGTGTTGCCGGTGCTGTCAGTGAAGGCGCTGGCGTTCGCGGGAGGCGCCCAGGCAGGTCAGGCTCGCCGCCATGGGCTCCTCTATTTCGCAGGAGTGATGGCTACGTTCTTGATCCTGGCGATGCTGCTGATCGGTCTGCTCGCCGCGGGCGAGGCGGCGGGCTGGGGATTCCAGCTGCAGACGCCTTGGGTCACTGCGGCCCTGGCGCTTCTGTTCTTCACCATCGGCCTGAATTTGCTTGGCGTTTTTCAGATCGGCGCCAGCGCCCAGAACGTCGGTGCAGGACTGACTGCACGCGGCGGCGACGCCGGCGCGTTCTTCACTGGCGCGCTGGCCGTGGTCGCTGCAACCCCATGTACGGCGCCGTTCATGGCCGGCGCCATTGGCGTGGCCATCACCCAGTCGGCGCCCGTGACGCTGCTTATCTTCACGGCGCTCGCAGTCGGTTTTGCCCTGCCGCTGACGGCGCTGCATTTCGCGCCAGGATTGCAGCGGCTCATCCCACAGCCCGGGCCTTGGATGGAGCGGGCCAAACACGTGCTGGCCTTCCCGATGTTTGCCGCAGCGGTTTGGCTGGCTTGGGTGCTTGCCGAGCAGACCGGTCCTATGGGCGTGTTAGCGCTGCTCAGTCTTGCTGCGGCGCTGGCCTTTGCGCTGCTTGTGACGCATTGGGGCCGCGTGTGGATGGCGGTTGGCCTGGCCGTTCTCTCGCTCACCGCCATCTCCAGCTGGCGCCCATTGCTTGGACTTGAGACGGAAGCGGTGCTTGCTTCCGAGCCGTGGAGTCCAGCGCGCGTCGCGGCGTTGCGTGGCGAAGGACGCGGCGTGTTTGTGAATTTTACTGCGGCATGGTGCGTCACCTGCAAAGTCAACGAGAGAGTTGCGATGACCGCCCGGGTGGCTCGTGCGTTTGAGCGCGCGAATGTGGCCTATCTCGAAGCGGATTGGACCAACCGGGACGAGACGATTGCGCAGGCCTTGTCGCAGCATGGACGGGCTGGCGTGCCGCTCTATCTCTATTATCCGGCCAGCGGCGCTGAGCCTCGGGTCTTGCCGCAGCTCTTGAGCGAGGGTCTAATTCTGGAGACGTTGGAGGGAGAAGCGCCATGATCGAGACGCATCGCCGGCCCGTGTTGCTGGTTGCCATCGCCGGCGCAGTTGTCGCGCTGGGCGTTTTCGCCGCGCTGACGCTGTTCAGCGGCCCGGCGGCGGCGTCGATAGAAACGGGCGCGCCGGCGCCGGCTTTTTCTGTGCGCGATGCCAGCGGCGCCACGCGCACGCTGGAAGAGTTTCGCGGACGCCTAGTGGTTCTCGAATGGACCAATCATGGCTGTCCGTACGTCCGCAAACACTATGACAGCGGCAATATGCAGGCGCTGCAGCGCGAAGCCACTGCCGATGGCGTCGTGTGGCTGCAAGTGATCACCTCGCCGCCAGGCGAGCAAGGCCATCTGGACGGACCGGGCGCGTTGGCGCGCGTTCGCACCGACAACGCCGCGCCTAGCGCGACATTGCTCGACCCCAGCGGAGTTATGGGCCGGGCCTATGGCGCGCGTAACACGCCGCAAATGTTCATCATCGGCCCGGACGGCGTGCTGCTCTATCAAGGCGCCATTGACGATCGGCCCTCGGCGCGGCCGTCCTCGCTCGAAGGCGCCACCAATTACGTGCGCGCAGCTCTTGGCGATATCGCGGCTGGGCGCTCGGTTCAGATCTCCGAAACCACGCCGTACGGCTGCTCGGTGAAGTACGCGGATTAGCGCGTTTGTTCGCTTGAAATCGCCGCATCGGCGGCGGCCGCGGCCGCCATCGGCGCGATGAGAATCGCATCGTCGAGCAGCACGCGCAAGTTGGTAAACGCTACGTCGCGCTCTGCGGGCGTGTCGGCTTGGCGCAATTCGACTACGCGCTCGCGCGCGTCTTCGGCAATGCCGTGGAAGATGCAAGGCAAATCCTGCTCTACGCCGGCCTCCCGCAGGGCTACCGACAGCCGCTCAGCCTCGCCTGAGAACTCAAGGATATCGCTTAGAAATACGGACGTGACCTCGGTCTGCGCGGTCAGGGCCCGGGCCTCGGTCTCTACATGCGTGGCCAGGGCGGGCAGTTCGGCCAGGCTGACAGTCAACATCAAAGCGGCACAGGTGAGCATGGGCAGGCGTCCTTCCCCGGCAAGGTGAGCAGGGTCTGGAGCAAGAGCGGCGCCGGGCGCCTCGCCGCTCGCCTCCGCTCATGGTTTACGCTAGGCCCTGTGCCGATATTCGCCGCTTGAGTCTCCGGTATGTCTGTAAACGCCGCTCGCACGATCACGCTGGACGAGGGGGGGAAAATTTCCCTGGCCGATATCGAAGATGTTGCGCACGGGCGCGCCAAGGTCGCTTTAGCGGCGTCGGCGCGCAAACGTTTGGCTGATTTCCGCGCCGCGGCGGAGCGCGAGATCGCAGCCAACGCGGACAAGCGTGTTTACGGCCTCAATACCGGCTTCGGCAGCAACTATCGCGATTATGTCAGCCCGGAAGATCTGAAACGCCTGCAGCGCAACCTGATCGTCTCGCATTGCGCAGGCGTGGGGCCTTTCGCGCCGGCGCCGGTGGCGCGGGCGACGACGCTTCTGCGCGCTGTTTCGCTGGCGCGGGGCCGCAGCGTGGTGCGTCCGATCGTGGTCGAGACGCTGATCGTCATGCTGAACGAGGGCGTGACGCCGGCCATTCCGCGGCAGGGCAGCGTTTCGGCGAGCGGCGATCTGGCGCCGCTTTCGCACATGGCGGCCGTCGTCATTGGCGAAGGCCGTGTGCTGCATGGCGATCGCGCGGTCGAAACCAGGGAGTATCTCAAGGGCGCGACAACCGGGTTTGCTCCAATCGAACTTGAGATGAAAGAAGGGCTCGCGCTCAACAACGGGTGCCAATACGCCAACGCATGGGGCGCGCTGGCGGCGGCGGCGATGCGGCGCCTCATCGAAGCGGCTGCGGTGTCGACGGCTTTGCATGTCCAGGCGATGCGCGGGGCAGGACGTCCGTTTCGCGAAGACCTGCATCGCCTGCGCGCGCACGCCGGTTCGCAGACGATTGCGCGCTGGGTGTTTTCGTTGCTGGAAGGTTATGGACTGCAGGACGTCAGCACGGATGTGAAGCATGCGTTCGACGGGCAGATTCAGGACCCGTACAATCTGCGGTGTGCAGCGCAGGTGCTGGGGCCTTGCCTCGACCTGATTGCGCGTGCTGAAGCAACGATGACGACAGAGGCGCAGAGCGTCACCGATAACCCGATCGACCTCAACATATCGTCGGAAAGCTACGACCTCGATCTGATCACTTCGGGCGGCCACTTCCACGGCATGCCGGTGGCAGTCGACGCCTATGGGCTGTTGCAGGCGGCGGGCGTCATGGCGCGACTGTCGAATTTGCGCTGCGCCCGGATTGTCGACCAGCGCAAGAACAAGGGGCTCGGGCCGCAGATGCGTGGACCGGATCCGTCGCCTGCACAATCCGGCTTGATGATCGCCGAATATACCACGGCGGGTCTCTGTAACGACATCTGGGCGCTGTCGATGCCCTCTCACCTCATGTCTCTGTCGACAGATTCGGGCCAGGAGGACCACGTCAGCATGGCCGCCGGAGTGGCCATGCGCGCGTACGAGGCTGCCGAGCGGCTGGCGCGTGTTCTGGCCATTGAGATGGCGTTCGCTTCGCAGGCTGAACACGTGCGCGCGAGCAACCCGGAAGAAAAGCCCATTGCGCTTGGCGCCCGTACACAGCGTGCTCTAGAGAAGATGCGCGAGAGCTTCCCTTTGGTGGGGGAGGACCGCGAATTGAGTTCGGATATCGAGAGATTGGCTGAGAAAGTGCTCTCTGGAGCGATCGCAAACGCGACCGGCTATGGCTTCGAGCGACATTGACGCTCGGTGTCGCCGTACGTGCAGGCCCTCCAGCATTCATCAGTCGAGCCAGAACTCTGAAAGTCTCGCTATGAGCAGTAAAGAAAATCTCGTCGCCGCCGAAAAACCGCGCGGTTTTGTCGATCGCCTCGGCGATGGCGCCGCCGCGGAGGAGCGGATCGTTGCCACAGTCGGGCGCGTTTATGAACAATGGGGCTTCGAGCGTCTCGAAACCCCAGCGCTCGAATACACCGAAGCACTGGGCAAGTTCTTGCCTGACCAGGACCGGCCGAACGAAGGCGTATTCTCGTTCCTCGATGACGACCGCTGGCTGTCGCTGCGCTACGATCTGACGGCGCCATTGGCGCGTTTCGCGGCTGAGGAGCGCCAGTCGCTGCCTAAGCCCTTTCGTCGCTGGCAAGCTGGCCCGGTCTGGCGCAACGAAAAGCCGGGACCCGGTCGCTATCGTCAGTTCATGCAGTGCGACGCAGACACCGTAGGGGCTGACACGCCGGCGGCCGACGCGGAAATGATCGCCATGGCGTGCGAGGCGCTTGAGGCCGTCGGCGTGCCGCGAACCGGCTATGGCTTCAGAATCAATTCGCGCCGTGTGCTGAACGGCGTTCTGGAGAGCGTGGGTCTTGCCGGTGACAGCGCAGAGCGGGCGCGACTTACGGTGATGCGCGCCATCGACAAGCTCGATCGCGTCGGCGTAGAGGGCGTCGCCGCGCTGCTGGGCAAGGGCCGCAAAGACGAGTCGGGCGATTTTACCAAAGGCGCCGAACTCGATGCGAAGGCTGTCGAGCAGGTGATTGCGTTCGTGACATTGCCGACCGAGTCGCGCGCAGGCGTGATCGCCGGGCTGGATCGTCTGGTGGGCGGGTCGGAGGAGGGGCGCGGGGGAATAAACGAATTGCGCGGCATCGATGCGGTGTTGGCGGCGCTTGGCGTCAGCGATGCACAAGCGAAGATCGATCCCTCGGTCGTGCGCGGCCTCGAATACTACACCGGCGCTGTGTACGAGGCCGAGTTGACGATGACCGTTGTCGAAGACGGCCGGCCCATACGCTTCGGCTCTGTGGGCGGGGGCGGGCGTTACGACGATCTCATCGCCCGCTTTACCGGCGAGCGCGTGCCGGCGACCGGCTTTTCCATCGGCGTCAGCCGGCTGGTGGCGGCGCAGGCGCGGCTGGGACTTGGCGAGAAATTCGCAGCCCCAGCCCCGGTGGTCGTGCTTGCGCTCGATCGCGAGCGGATGGCCGATTATTTCGCCATGGCGCGGGAATTGCGCGCCGCTGACATTCGCGCCGAGGTTTATCTCGGATCGGCCGGGATGAAAGCGCAGCTCAAATACGCCGATAAACGCGGCGCGCCGGTGGCTGTGATTCAAGGCGGCGACGAAGCCGCTAAAGGCACGGTGACGCTCAAAGATCTCAATCTGGGCGCGAAACTCGCGGCCGATCTTGGTGAAGACCGCGAGGCGTATGCGAAAGCGCGCGCGCAGGTGCAGCGCGAAGTTGCGCGCGGGCAATTGATTGCCGCAGTGCAGCAAATGCTCGGTCGATAGGGGTCTTTCGGCCACATCGGCCGCGCTTCGGTTCGCGAGCGCTTGACCGCGCGGGCGCTCCTGTTCAGGGTCGACGCGGCCGTCGGCGTCGCGGGCGGTCGCGTTTCGGGGAGGAGACGCCTCAAATTTGCGACGCGGAAGCGGCTGCGCCCTGAGAAGGCGCGGCCGCTTTTTGCATTCATGAGGTCTTCGGCGGGTCGATGTCTTCGAGCACGCCGACGTCTTCGGCGCGATCTTCGGCCGGGCCCAGCGTGGCGTGCGCGGCGGTGGTCAGTGCGCGGCACGCCCAGGCGAGCACGGCAAGACCGGCGAGCGCCGAGACCAGCGAGCCGCCGAGCACCCCAAAGCGCACCGGCGTTGCGAGATCGCCCGTGCCGAAGGCGAGATTGCCGATGAACAGGCTCATGGTGAAGCCGATGCCAGCGAGCATGGTCACGCCCAGCATCTGCAGCGCGTCGCCTGGAAGTTTCTGCTTCAGGATAGCACCGGTGACATAGGCTGCGAGACTGATGCCGATGGGCTTGCCGAAGACGAGGCCGAGACCGACGCCGAGCGCAATCGGATGCAACAAGGTCTCCGGGCCAGCGCCGGCGAGCACGACGCCGGCATTAGCGAGCGCAAAAATCGGCATGATGGCGAACTGCACCCAGTATTTAAGCGCGTGTTCGGCGGCGATCAGCGGCGAAGCGCCATCGGCGCGCCGCATCGGTACCGCGATCGCGGTCAACACGCCGGCGATGGTGGCGTGCACGCCCGACACCAGCATGAATCCCCAGAGCACGAGCCCCGACAGCCAGAACGGCCACAGCGCTTTGACGCCGGCGCGGTTGAGCATCAGCATGACGAAGAACGTCGCCGCGGCGCCTCCGAGCGCCCAGCCGACCAGATGGCTGGCGTAGAACAATGCGATGACGACGATGGCGCCGAGATCGTCGATGATGGCGAGCGCAAGCAGGAAGAGACGCAAACCGTTCGGCACGCGCGAGCCCAGCAATGACAAAACGCCGACAGCGAACGCGATGTCGGTGGCGGAAGGAATGGCCCAGCCGCGCAAATAGCCAGGCTCGTGCGCGTTAAGCGCGACGTAGATCAGCGCCGGCGCGGCCATGCCGCCGAGGGCGCCGGCCAGCGGCAACGCCGCTTCGCGCGGGTTCTGGAAGGGGCCCTCGACGGTCTCGCGCTTCAATTCGAGCCCGACGAACAGAAAGAAGATCACCATCAGCGCGTCGTTGATGATGAGGTGGAGGTTCACTGGATGCGCGCCGTCGCCGACCCC
>CAZHWA010000070.1:0-8399 GCA_964536175.1 uncultured Terricaulis sp.
GGCCGAGGCGCTGCTGGAGAGCGCGCTCGATGCGAAGAACGCGCCGCTGGAGCCGATGGCGCGCGTGGGCGCTTGGGTCAGCAAGGCGGTGGCCGTCATGACCACGGTCGCGCTCTTGAGCCTGCGCTTCAAGCTCATCGTCCACGGGCGCGACCGCGCCGAATGTCTGATGCGCCTGCGCCGCGCGCTCGGCGAAATGGTGATCACCGGCGTCGACACCACCATCCCGCTGTTCCGCGATCTGATGAACGAGCCGGGCGTCATCGACGGCAATTATTCGATCCACTGGCTCGAGCAGCATTTGAAGGCGAAGGCGGAGAGCTAGAATGCGCAGCCTGGCGGCTATAGTGGCTCTGTGCGTCGTCTGCGCCTGCTCGCCCCCGGCGCAACAGCCAGAGATATCTGACGATACGATTGCGGGCGAAACGCAAACCGATCCGCTCGCGGCTGCGTTAACGCCAGTGTTGGCGGAGGATATCGGCCTGCCCGTTTCCTTAGCCGTAACGACCAGCACCACCGACGGCGACTGGGGCTGGCTCATCGCCCAACCGTGGACGCCCGAAGGCGCGGCGATCGACTGGTCGCAGACGCGCCATGCCGCACGCGCAGCCGAGGGCGCCTTGGATGGCGCAGGCACGACATACGCACTGCTCCGGCGCCAGAATGGGCAATGGCAGGTCGTGGAGTTTGCGGTGGGCCCGACAGACGCGGCTTGGGCGGACTGGGCCGAGCGACACGGGGCGCCGGCGTCGTTAATGCGGACAGACTGAGTTAACGGCCCGTTGATTGCAGGTAGAGCGACCTATTCCGCATCGGGACGCACGGCTTCATGTCTCAGGGTTCGTTTTCTGCAATCGCCGCACTCGCTGCACTCGCCTTTCTGGCCATGGCGCTCTCGGCCTGCGCCAGTTCGGCGCCGGCGGCGCAAAGCGGCGAAGACCGGACGGCGGCGATCGAGACGCCGCAGGGCCTGCCGGAGTTTCACGGCGCGCACATCGGCGGCGATGCGTTGCGCAGCCGTTTGCCGGGGGAATAGACAGGAACGCGGCGCTTCGAGGCCGCCTAACCTCGGCCGCGCTACAGAGTGCGGCTCTTAAGAACCGCACTCATGTTGCTCACTTCGGATTCAGCTGGTGCAGCAGCAGCGGATTGCCTTCCGAGTCCTCACACGGCGCCATGCGGCAGTGCGGCCCGGGAATGATCCCATACTTGAACGCGACGCCATGCGCCTTGAGCCGTTCCATCATGGCGTCCAGGTCCTCGACTTCGAGCGCCAGCGTGACGCCTGAGCCGGGCTTGTCGACGCCGATATTGGAGAGTGCGATGCAGCCGCCTTGCGGCAGATCTTATTCGAACCACCAATTGTCGCCCTACCCGCCATGCATGCCCACTGCGAGACCGAGGGCTTCTTCGTAGAATCTGCGCGCGCGCGGCACGTCCAGCGCAGGCATCATGGTGAACGCCACTTTCTTGATCATCGCCCGTCTCCTTGCCTGGCTTTGGCAAACGCTTTCATCGCATCGCGGCCGACCCAGCGCTCGCTCGCGTCGTCGGAGGCGGCGAGCCGCTCGGCGAGGGCGCGCGCCGCCGCGCGCAGCTTCGCGCTTTTCGCGCCACCGATGGCGCGTAGCGCCCAGTTGACAGCCTTCTTGACGAAGGTGCGCGGATCGCGCGCGTGCGCCTCGACCAATTCCAGCCCGCGCAGGAACTGCGCGTCCGTGCCTTGCTTATGCAGCGCACAGGAGGCCAACAGGGCGAAGGCGGCGCGCTTGACGAACTCATCCTTCGCCTTCGCCCACTTCTCAATCTGCGTGAAGGCGTGCGGCGTGCGGTCCCAATAGTGGAAGCAGGCCGTATCGACGAGGGCCCAGTTGTCGAAGGCCCTGGCCCAGCGGTCCATTTCGGCCGGCGTGACCTTGGCAGGCTCGCCCACCATTGTGGCCAGCATACGCGCATCGTGCACGCCGCTGGCCCAGAGCTGGCCCGCTAACGCATGGTCGTGGCCAATGCGCTTGGCTTTGGCGCGGAGTTTCGCGATCGGAACACCGTAGACCGGCGCGCTGGTAACGATGCCGTAGCGCTTGGCCATGTCGGCTTTGTATTGCTGCGATGCGTTGCGCTTCAGTTCTGTGAGAATGGACGTCGCATCGGCCGTTCGCCCCGACGCTTTCGCGGGTTTGTGCGCGGGTTTAGCTTTCACCGCCATCAAAGGTGCTTGATCCACGCGCGCACGATGGTTTTGAGCGCGGCGCTATGCTTGGCGATCTCGCGGCCCTTGCCCAGCGTGAGCATCGCGCGGTCTTTGCCAAGCCATTTCATAAGACCTTTGGGATCGTCTATTTCAAACGGCTTCAGGCCCGGCCGCGTCCTGGCGCCGAGGTGGAGGATAATCTGCAAGGCGCCCTTGCTGCGCAGATTGATCGTGGCGAACCAGTCTTTCTCAGTGCGGAAGCTGGGCGAGTTCCATTTTATGCCTTCGCTGATCGTGGGACTGGCGCCGAGGATGGCGCGGCGGGCTGTCTCAATCTCCGCTCGAAACGGGTGATCGGAGAGATCGAGGGGGGCTCGCGCAACGGGTTTCGCCTTCGTCGCCGTCCTCGCTGTCGTTGCGGCCGTGAGTTTCGGCGGCATGGCTCAACCCGCAGCCGCGCGGTCGAGTTCGGCGATGTCGAATTTCACCATTTTCAGCATCGCCTCGCCCACGCGCTTGGCGGCTGCACGGTCCTTGCTCTTCATCAGCTCGCCCAGCCTGCCCGGCGCGATTTGCCAGCGCACGCCGTAGCGGTCGATCAGCCAGCCGCACGCCACCGGCTTGCCCCCGCCTTCGAGCAAAGCGGCGGCCCAGTAGCGATCGAGTTCGGCCTGGTCCTCGCACACCACATGGAGCGAGATTGCGTCGTTGAAGGGGTCGTGCGGGCCTGCGCCGATGGCGAGGAAGCTTTGCCCGCACAAAGTAAACTCCACCATCTTCACTGAGCCGGCTGGACCGGACGGGTTGTCGGCTTCGATGGCCGTAACGGCGTCCACACGCGAATCCGGAAAGATCGAGGCGTAGAACGCCGCCGCTTCGTCCGCCTTGTCCGTGTACCAGAGGTGCGGAGAAATCTTGGCCATTGCTTTCTCCGTTCAGGCTGCTTGCTTGTCGATAACGCTGTCGAGACGAGCGTAGCTATACTCCATGCCGTCGGTCATGCCGGTGGAGACGGCGCCGTCGCGCGCTTCTTTCGACGCAAACTTCATGGTGCAGACGAGCGTGGTGACGCCGTTCTGCTCGCTGAGATCGAGCGATACGATGCATGGATCGCCGACCGGCATAGCATCGCCGAAATCCACATCGCCCGGATCGTAGTATTGCTCGTGCACGAGTCTTGAAGGCGCGTTGCATGCGGTGAAGGCGCCGAAAAAGCCGAACTGCTTGCCATCGTCGCGACACTTCCACTGCCAGCGATACTTGCCGCCGACGCGCACATCCATCTCGCAGACCGGCATGTCCCACCCATCATAGCCGGTTTGCCATTTGCGCACGAATTCCGGTTTGGTGTGCGCATCCCATACCAACTCGCGCGGCGCATTGAATTGGCGCGTGACGCGGACTTCACGATCGCTTGGCAAACTAACTTGTGCTGGTGCTGGCATGCTCGTCTCTCCCTTGTTTCCGTGACATTCGTTCTGAGGACGAACGCGCCCCCACCCCGCCGACAACTCGTCCGTTATTCTTTCCGCCGCTTATTCCTTGCAGCGATCTTCTGCGCATCGTCCTGTTGCAGCGTCTCCAGCAAACGATCGAGCCGCGCATAATTTGCTTCCCAAATTTCGCGGTAGCGCTCGAGCCAGGCGTTCGCCGCCGCAAGGGCCGCCGGCTCCAGCTTGCGCGGCCGGCGCTGCCCGTCCTGCTCGATCGAGATGAGGCCGGCGCGCTCCAGCACCTTGAGGTGTTTGGAGACTGCGGGCTGGCTGATGGCGAACGGGGCGGCCAGTTCCATCACAGTGGCCTCGCCCTCGGCGAGGCGGGCGAGAATGGCCCGCCGCGTGGGATCGGCCAACGCAGCGAAGGTCGCATCCAAGTTCAATTCCATATAGGTTATATAACTGATGCGTTATGCGCGGTCAAGCGGAACGGCGACGCCGCACGGCTGTTGCCGACGCATGGACCCGGCGCCGCCGCTGCACCCTGCCGTCGACACCTTCGACATTGCGCTGCGGCTGCTGGCGGCGGTGGCGGTGGGCATGCTGATCGGCTTCGACCGCGAGTGGCGCGGCAAGCCCATGGGCGTGCGGACGCTGGCTCTGGTTGCATTGGGCTCGGCGCTCGCCTGCGTCACCACGGTGCATTTGCGCGCGCTGGGCGGCGACCCCGAAGCGATCAGCCGCGTCGTGCAGGGCGTGCTCACCGGGGTGTTGACCGGCATCGGCTTTCTGGGGGCCGGAGCGGTCTTGCAGCGGCGCGACAGCGGCGATGTCGAAGGCCTGACCACTGCGGCGACGGTGTGGGTGACAGCCGCGCTGGGCATCGCCTGCGGCTTGGCCAGCTGGACAGTGGTGGCTACCGGAGTCGGCCTGACCATGGTGGTGCTGGTGCTGCTTAATCCGCTCGACGACTGGATCGCGCGGCGGCGCAAGAAGCACTGACGGCGCCTCTCCCGCCTGCGCGCAAGTGATGACAGAATGAAGCGGTGAAGCTGTTCACGCCCGACGACCTCATCGCCTGCTACCGGCGCGGCGTCTTCCCGATGGCCGAAAGCCGCGGGGACGAAGGCTTCTTCATCGTCGATCCGGAATGGCGCTGCATTCTTCCGCTCGACCGCTTTCATGTGCCGCGCCGGCTGGCGCGCACCCTGCGCTCGGACCGGTTCAGCTTCACGGTCAATCGGGATTTCGCCGCCGTGCTGGACGGCTGCGCCGCGCCCGGGCCGGACCGCGAGGAGACCTGGATCAATCCCGACATCCGCGCGCTTTACCTTGAAATGCACGCGCGCGGGCTTGCCCACAGCGTCGAGACGAGGATCGGCGGCGAACTGGCGGGCGGACTCTATGGGGTCGCCATCGGCGGTGCGTTCTTCGGCGAAAGCATGTTCTCGCTCGCAACAGACGCGAGCAAGGCGGCGCTGGCGCATCTGACGGCGCGGCTTCGCTTTGGCGGCTTCAAATTGCTGGACGCGCAGTTTGTCACCCCGCATTTGGAGCAGTTCGGCGCGCAGACGCTGCCGCGCCGCATCTTTCAGGCGCTGCTTGGCGCAGCGCTCGAGGCTAAAGCCGATTTCTTCGCGCTGCCGGAAGCGACCGGCGGCGCCGAGCTAGTCGGGATCTTGCGCTGAGTGGCGGGCGATGCGCGTCATGCCTTCGCAATGCGTTCCAAGCCGCCCATGTACGGACGCAAGGCGCGCGGGAGCTCGATCGAGCCGTCCGGCTGCTGGTAGTTCTCCATCACAGCGACCAGCGTGCGCCCCACGGCAAGCCCGGAGCCGTTGAGGGTGTGGGCGAACTCGGTTCTACCATCCTTGTTGCGGAAGCGTGCATTCATGCGGCGGGCCTGGAAATCCCCGCAGTTGGAACATGAGCTGATCTCGCGGTACTTGCCCTGGCTCGGCAGCCACACCTCGATGTCGTACGTCTTCCTGGCGCTGAAGCCCATGTCGCCAGCACACAAAAGCATGACGCGATAGGGCAATTCCAGACGGCGTAGCACTTCCTCGGCGCATTGCGTCATCCGCTCGTGCTCGCCGTGGCTTTCGTCGGGTTTAGCGATCGAAACTAGTTCAACTTTGCGAAACTGGTGTTGACGGATCATGCCGCGCGTGTCCTTGCCGGCGGCGCCCGCTTCAGCGCGAAAACATGGCGTGTCCGCGGTGATGCGAATAGGCAGCGCGTCCTCGGCCAGAATCTGTTCGCGCACGAGATTGGTGAGCGCCACCTCCGAGGTGGGCAGCAGCCAGAAATCCTCGCGCGTGGGCGCCGCTTCCAGCAACTCCTTCATCAGCTCGGTCGGCTTTACATCGCCTTTGCGGCGCTCGAATTCGACGTCGAAGCGATCGAGCGCCTGGAACAGCAATTCCTCGCGGCTGAATGTGCGCGCGGCGGTGAATTGATCGTCGACGAACTTCGGCAATTGTCCTGTGCCGAACATGGCGTGATCGCGCACCAGCAGCGGCGGATTGATCTCGGTATAGCCAAACTCGCTCGTGTGCAGGTCGAGCATAAACGCAGCGAGCGCCCGTTCAAGCCGCGCCAACGCGCCTTTCAAGACGACAAAGCGCGCCCCAGACAAGCGTGCAGCGGCCTCGAAATCCATCAGGCCGAGCGCCTCGCCGAGCGTGACGTGATCGGCGGTCAGGTCCAGCGCCGGGGGATCGCCGCCATCTTGTTTGTACCAGCGGCGCACTTCCACATTGGCGGTCTCGTCTGCGCCGTCGGGAACTTCTGCTGCTGGAAGGTTTGGCAGCGCCGCCAACGCGTCGTCGCGCCGCTTCTGCCACTCGGCCTCCTGCGCGCCCGCTTCGTCAATGCGCGTCTTGAACGCGGCGACCGCTTCGATCAGCCGATCGGCCTCGGTGTCGTTCTTTTGCGCCTTGGCCGCCCCGATCTGTTTGGACGCCGCATTGCGGGCCGCTTCGGCCTCTTGTTTCGCGGTCGAGGCGGCGCGCAGTTTGGCGTCGGCCTCGAGAATTGCGGAGGCTTGCGGCGGCAAACCGCGCCGCGCCCAAGCGGCGTCGTAGAGCGCGGGATTGTCGCGGATGGCGCGGATGTCGTGCATGGCGCGTGGTTAGTTTAAGCCGGCCCGCCCGGCAACAGGGCTCAGGGCGCCGGCGGGAGCGCTTCGGCCTCTTGCTTGGCGCGCGTCTTCTCGATCGCGGTCACGATCCAGATAGAGACTTCGTAGAGCAGATAGACCGGCAGGGCCATGACGAACATCGAGATGACGTCGTTAGGCGTAACCAGCGCCGAAAAGCCGGCGATGCCGACAATGGCGTAGCGGCGGCCCTTCTTCAGCGTTGCCGCACTGATGAGGCCGACGCGTCCCAGCAGTGAAAGCACCACCGGCAACTGGAACATGAGGCCGAAAGCCAGCACCAGCGTGGTGACCAGCGCCATGTATTCCTCGACCTTGGGCAGGTACGTCACGCGGACCGGACCTTCCGTTACCTCCTGGTGCAGAGCAAAGTTCAGCGCAAACGGCATGGCGACGTAGAACACGAACGCCCCACCCAGCACGAACATAATCGGTGCAGCGATCATGAACGGCGCGGCCGCGGCGCGTTCGCGCCGGTAGAGGCCAGGCGCGATGAAGGCGTAAACCTGCCAGGCGATGACAGGAAACGCGAACACAATGCCGCCGAACAGCGCAATCTGCATCTTCACCGAGAAGAAGCCGAAGGCGCCCGTGTTGATCAGCTCAATCGCCTCGCCGGCGCGTTCGGGATGCACGGCCGCCATTGCAGTCTGGAATGGCCGCGCCAGAAACTGAAATAGCGGATCGACGAAGACAAAGCAGACAACAAAGCCGATGACGATGGCGACGATCGCACGAACCAGGCGCGTACGCAGCTCGGCCAGGTGATCGAGCAGAGGAGCACGCGAGGCTTCGATCTCGGCCTCTTCCTCTTCGTATTTACGTTTGGCGGCGGCGTCGGTCACGGCGCGCTCCGCGCCACCGGTTGCGGTTCGTCCTCATCGCGCTCGATGGCGATGTCGGCATCGTCCGTCACTCCTTCGCCGTCCGGCGCCGGCGCTTCATCGCCGACCTCCTGGACCGGCGCTTCGGTTGGCGGCGTGACCGCGGGCTTGGCGATGCCGGCGTAGTCTTCGAGCGTCGGCAGCGGCTTGGAGAGTTCGCGATCGATTTCGTGCAAGGAGGTTGTGCGACGCAGGGCTTCGACTTCCCGCTTCAGCTCGTCGAGCTCAGCCTGACGCGCCAATTCATCGAAGCCGGTACGAAATTCCTGCGCCATGCCGCGCAGCTTCGCCGTCCACCGTCCCAGTTTGCGGAACAGCAAAGGCAAGTCCTTCGGCCCCACCACCACAAGGGCGAGGATGGCAAGAATGACGATCTCGTTGAAGCCGAGGCTCGGCAGCATGGGTCTTTACCCGTCGCGCGTCAGTGCGACGCGCGGTCGGTCTCGCGTTGAGAGGCGTTCTGATCGGACACCTGGCGCGGCGGTTCTTCCGGCTTGTCGGGATCCGACAGGCCTTTGCGGAAGCCGCGGATACCCTTGCCCAGATCTTCCATGAGCCCGGAAATCCGGCCGGGGCGGGCAAACAGGAGAAACGCCAGCGCCAAGACGATCAGGAGCGGTATCAGCCCTGGGAAATGCATCGAGAACTCCTCCGGATGAGCGCGCGGGACGCGCCTACTCGTCCTTTTCCATATGATCCACGAAAAAGCTTGCCGCGTCGTCACCTTC
>CAZHWA010000071.1:0-8320 GCA_964536175.1 uncultured Terricaulis sp.
CAGGACGCCTTCATCATCCACGCCGGTGCAGCCAAACCCAACACGGGCGACTGGCGCGGCGAGTATGACTGGCAAAGAACCCAGCATCCTGGCGTCGACGGATTCGGCAGAGACAACCCACCAGCCAATCTCTCAAGCCTCGGCCGCCCTCGCCCCGACACAAGCGCCGCACTCCCATGCAGTGCATGCCGCAGCACACGCCTTGCTGGCAGCTCAACAAGTCGCACGGGAAATCGTGCGGCGCTTCGAGGGTGGGGCCACCCGTTTTGAAGTGCGGCTCGACCCCCCGGAGTTGGGCCGCGTTGAAGTGCGTCTCGACGTTTCGCGCGATCATCGGGTGTCTGCCGTCATTGCCGCGGACAGTCCCGAAGCGCTGACGGAGTTGGCCCGTCACGCACGCGAGCTTGAGCAGATGCTGCAGGGCGCCGGTCTTGAGCTTCGCGAAGGCGGCCTCTCGTTCGACCTGCGTCAACGCGAAGAGGGAACGGGGCGCGACGGCTTTGACGCCATTTCAGATCAAGCTGTTGAGTCAACCGAAGAGATGGCGCCGGTTGTCGCGCGTCCGCTCGGCTACGAGCGTTGGCGCGGTCTGCGCGTGGACATGACGGTGTAAGCGATGACGATCGATCCTTTATCCGCCGCCGGCGGCGCTGCGCAGCAGACCAACGCCCGCACGCGGCTATCGGACAATTACGAGACCTTCCTGGTGCTGCTGACCGCGCAGCTGCAAAACCAGGACCCGCTCGCGCCAATGGATTCCACGCAATTCACGCAACAGCTCGTACAGTTCAGCCAGGTCGAGCAGCAGATCCGCACCAATGAGCAACTGGAAGGCTTGGTCGCCCAATACCAGGCTGCATCTGCGGGCGCCGCCCTCTCCTATCTCGGCAAGGACGCTATCATTGCAGCGGACGAGACTTATCTCGCCGGCGGCGCCGCCAATTGGGCGTACAACCTGCCAGAGGCGGCGACGAGTTTGACGATTTCGGTCAAAGACGCGAGCGGCCGCACGATCTATCAGACCACTACCGCGGCGCGCGGCGCAGGCGAGCATCTGTTCAGCTGGAACGGCGAAACCGCCGCCGGCGGCCTCGCCGCGGACGGCGTTTATAGAATTGTCGTCGAGGCTAAGAACGCCGAGGGCGCGGACATCGAAGCCGCCATCGCGGTTCGCGAAACCATCATGGGCGTGGACTTCACTGGACCAACGCCCGTGGTCATCACGCCGGCAGGTGCGCGCGAGCTCGGATCTATCCGATCTGTGCTCGACAACGGCTGAGAACCAAACGTCGGCCGAATGCCGGCGTTCGCTGCGCAGAAGCGCTCCATCGTTGACCTATTACGCCGTGGCGGGGGACGCTCACGGCGATGGAGCTGGGACCTATGTCTATCTATACCGCTTTGCGCGCCGGCGTTTCTGGCCTCACCGCCAATTCGAGCGCCCTGGCAGTCATCTCGGACAACATCGCGAACGTGAACACTATGGGCTACAAGCGATCCGGCGTCGATTTCAGCGCGCTGGTCAACGCCCAGAACGCCAATACCACCTACAATGCAGGCGGTGTATTGCCGCTCGTGCGCCAACAGATCTCTTTGCAGGGTTCGTTAGAGCAATCGCGGTCCACGACCGATCTTGCGATATCGGGCGACGGCTTCTTCATCGTGTCGACCAATAACCAGCAATTGTCCAACGGCGGCAGCGTCTTGTTTACGCGCGCCGGCTCTTTCACGATCGACGCCGACGGTTACATGGTGAACGCTCAAGGCCTCTATCTTCAAGGATGGCCGGTGGGTTCGGACGGCAGCGTCACGTCTTCTCCTACCTCGCTTTCGGCCATCCAGCCGGTGAACATTTCCGGCGTCGGCGGGCTCGCCGAGCCGACCGAGAATGTCGGCCTCAACGCCAACCTCAATTCCGGTCAAGCCGACTACAACCCGGCCACGCAGGGCGCCTACGACGTCGGCGATCTGGCGACAGGCACGATCACACCGCACTTCGAAAGCTCGCTCGAGGTTTACGACAGCCTGGGCGCGCCGCGCACGGTAGCGTTCGGTTTCTTGAAGGTCGGGCCGAACCAATGGCGTGTCGAAGCCTACTCGCGTCCTGACACCAGCGTCACAGGCGGCGGCGGCACCGGCGGCATCCTCGCCGCCGGCATCATCAACTTCAACACGGACGGCACCGTCGACAGCATCGCGCCGCATGGCGCTGCGGGGACCGTCCCGGATATCGATGGTGCGTTCACCATCGACTGGGCCGCCTCGACGGGCGCCGCCGCGCAAGAGATCAATGTGGACTTGACGACTGGCATGACGCAGTTCGCCAACAGCTTCGGCATCACCAGCGTGACCGCGGACGGCGTGCCGCCCGGCGATCTGGTAGGCTTGGTGCTCGAAAACGATGGATTTCTGACCGCGCAATTCTCCAACGGGCGAGCACGCGCGCTCTATCAGATCCCCCTCGCGACGTTCCTCAATCCGAATGGCTTGAAGCCCGATGTCGGCGGCGCCTTCCGCACCACGCTGGAATCCGGCCTCTACAACATCAACGCCTCCAACGCCGGCGGCGCCGGTCGCATCGTTTCGGGCGCGCTCGAAGCGTCCAACGTGGATCTCGCTTTTGAGTTCACCAACCTCATTACAACGCAGCGCGCCTACTCGGCCTCTTCGCGCATCATCACCACAGCAGATGAAATGCTCGAGGAGCTGCTGCGTGTGAAGCGATAGGATTCGGCATTCGTAGTAAGAAACGAGTAAGACCTCGCATGTTCTAATTCGGTACAAACGCGTGCCTGCGATTCACGCCTTGTCTTAGTCGTTTCTTTAGCCGTCCGATCTATAGTGCTCCTCAAGAACGAGGAGAAAGGCGCTATGCAGAAGCAACGCCGATATGACGGGGTGGTGATGGGTCCCGACGGGAATCCCCTCACGCTGGACGACCTGCCGCCGCCCGGCACGACGCGCTGGGTGATCCGGCGCAAGGCCGAAGTGGTCGCGGCAGTGCGCGGCGGGCTTCTGACGCTCGAAGACGCGTGCGCACGCTATGGGCTTTCGGAAGAAGAGTTCGAATCCTGGCGCAAGGCGATCGAGAAGCACGGCCTGCCCGGTTTGCGCACCACGCGTATCCAGCACTATCGCGCGGCCGGCGTCTAAGCGACGCCGCGCCGCAGCGACGGCGCGCGCACCCTGACCGCACAAACAGCCCTCGCCATCGTCGGCGAGGGCTCTTGCTCATGTTAGCGATGGCGAAGCGAAATGCGGAGCGGTCGGGCCAATCGTCCTAGTCGCCATTCGCCACTCCCTACTCGCCATTTACCATTGTTTCACGCCCGGCCCGGCAATTTCTGCCCACCGGTGAGATTTGCCCACTGATTCTATGGATGAAGCTGGGCGCTCGCCGCTTGTGCAGAGGCGGGCGTGAACGCGTTTACACAATTGTTGCTCAAGGCCGGACCGACGCGGTTGTTCGCCGCGCTTGGCATTGCGGCCGTCGTCGCCGCCCTGCTCTTCACGCTCGTGTTCCGCATGGGCGGTGAAGAAAAGGCGCTGCTGTTCGCCGGCGTCGATCTGCGCGAGGCCGGCGAGATCACGCAGCGGCTGGAAGCGGCCGACATCCCCTTCGAGCTGCGCGGCGACGGCTCTTCCATTTTCGTGGCGCGCTCGCGTGTGCTGGAAGCGCGCATGATGCTGTCTGCTGAGGGCCTGCCCTCGCGCGGCTCGATCGGTTACGAAATCTTCGATGAGCCGGACGCCCTCGGTCAGACCCAGTTTCAGCAGAACATCAATCGGTTGCGCGCGCTGGAGGGCGAGCTTGCACGCACCATCGCCTCGCTCGATGGCATTGTCTCGGCCCGCGTCCACCTGGTGTTGCCCGAACGGCAGCTCTTCGCGCGCGAGACCGAGCAGCCGTCGGCTTCGATCGTGCTGCAGCTGCGGCGCGATGCGCTGACGCCGGATCAGGTGCGGGCGATTCGCAACCTGGTCGCCAGCGCCACGCCAGGCCTCAGCGCCAACCGCGTCACTATTCTGGAGGAAAGCGGGCGCCTGCTTGCGGCAGCGTCAACCGAGGACGGCGCCGTGGCCGAGGGCGTCGATGCCCGCCAGGCGGCGGTCGAAGAGCGCATCCGGCGCACGGTGACCGATATCGTCGAGGGCGTCGTTGGCCAGGGCGCTGCGCGCGTGCAGGTCACGGCCGAGATGGATTTCAACCGCGTAAGCGAAACCTCCGAACGCTTCGACCCAGAAGGACGCGTGGTTCGCTCCACCTCGACGACAGAGGAAACATCGACCGACGGCGGCCAAGGCGGCGCTGCCAGCGCGGGCGTCAACGTGCCGGATACAACGGCCGGCGCCGCGTCCGGCGCAACCGCGCCGGCCAGTTCATCCAGCCAGGAAACCGTCAATTACGAGATTTCGCGCACCACACGCACCGAAGTGAGCGAAGGCGGCCGTATTCGCAGGCTGTCGGTCGCGGTCGCTGTCGATGGCGTGACGACGCCCGGCGAGGGCGAGAACGCGCCGGCGCAATATCAGCCGCGCAGCGAAGAAGAAATGCAGCGGCTCACTCAGCTGGTGCGCTCCGCCGTTGGCTACAACGCCGAACGCGGCGACATCGTCGAAGTCGTGAACACCCAGTTTGCGCGCACGCCGGCCGCAGCGCCGGCGCCTGCGCCCGGCCTTCTCGATTCCCTGGGCGACCTCGACCTCATGCGCATCATCGAGATCGTGGCGGCGCTGATCGCTTCGCTGGCTTTCGTCTTCTTCGTGCTGCGCCCGTTGATCGGCGGGCTGATGCGTGGCGGCGCGAACGCTGGCGCGCCGGCCCCTGCCCTGCCAGGCGCCGGCGGCGCAGCCGCAGCGCTGCCCGCACCTGAAAGCGAGGCGAACCAGCAAGATGAGAGTGTGGATCTAGCGCAGATCGGCGGGCGCATGCGCAAGTCGGCTGTCAAGCAGGTCGCCGAAGTCGTCAACCAGCATCCTGACGAGTCCGCGCAGATCATCCGCGGCTGGCTGAATAACGCCTTGTAGGATGAACGCACTCGTCAAGCCCTCCGAGACGCGGCCGGAAACCACCACGGTCAATGTCGATCTCTCGCGCTATAGCGGCGCCGAGAAAGCCGCGATCGTGCTGATGAGCCTCGGCGAAGACGCCAAGCCGCTCTTTGCCATTCTGGACGAGGAGGAAATCAAGGAAATCTCCCAGGCCATGGCTTCGCTTGGCGTTGTGCCGTCCGTGGTTGTGGAAGCTGTGGTGCAGGAGTTCGTGCAGCGCATGTCGGGCGCGGGATCGGTGCTGGGATCGCTCGACCAGACCCAGCGCATGCTAGCGAACATCCTGCCCAAGGAAAAACTCGACTCGCTCATGGAGGAAATCCGCGGTCCGGCGGGTCGCAACATCTGGGACAAGCTCGCCAACGTGAACGAAGCAGTGCTGGCCAGCTATCTGAAGAACGAGTATCCGCAGACCGTCGCCGTCGTGCTTGCCAAAGTCCGCTCCGAGCATGCGGCAAAGGTGCTGGCCGAACTGCCCGAAGATTTTGCGGCGGAGTGCATGCTGCGCATGCTGGCGATGGAGCCCGTGCAGCGCGACATCCTGGAGAAGATAGAAACCACGTTGCGCACCGAGTTCATGTCCAATCTTGCGCGCACGTCCAAGCGCGACAGCCATGAGTTGATGGCGGACATCTTCAACAATTTCGACCGGCAGACCGAAACACGCTTCTTCACTGCGCTTGAAAACAAGGATCGGGAGAGCGCTGAGCGAGTCAGAGCGTTGATGTTCGTGTTCGAGGATCTCGGCAAACTCGATACCGGCGGCGTGCAGACGCTGTTGCGTGCGGTCGACAAGGGCGATCTCGCGTTGGCGCTCAAGGGCGCCTCCGATACGCTACGGCAGCTCTTCTTCTCGAACATGTCTGAGCGTGGCGGCAAGCTCCTGAAAGAGGACATGGCGGCGATGGGGCCGGTGCGCCTGAAGGACGTGGACGCCGCACAGATGCGCCTGGTGGCGATGGCAAAGGAATTGGCCGCCCGCGGCGAGATCGTGCTCTCGGACGGCAAGGCAGACGATGAGCTGATCTACTGATGGCCGCAGTTCGCAAATATGGATTCGAGACCGAGTTTGCGCGCGACGGCGCCGTCATCCGCGACGCGCCACGATCGCTGACCGCCGACGAAGTCGCCGCCGAGTGCGCAGCGGCCTATGAGCGCGGCAAGCAGGACGCCGTGGCCCAGGCAGAGCGCCGGGCGGCGGCGGCGCTCGAGGCGCTTGCCGACGCCGCCTCCGCCGTGCTCACGCGTCTCAACACGGAGAGCGCGGCCATGCGTGAGGAAGCAGCGCGCATCGCGCTGGCGGCGGCGCACAAGATCTCGGGGGCTGCGCTCGAAGCCTACGGCGCCGAGCGGGCGGCGGCGGCGGTCGAGGCTGCGATGGACGCACTGCGGCAGCAGCCGCGGCTTGTGGTCAAGCTGCCCAGCGCCGACGTCGATGCTTTGAAGCCGCGTATCGCCGCGATGTGCGAGACGCACGCCTATGCCGGCGCGGTTATGGTCCGCGCGGAGGAGACGCTGCACGCCGGCGAGGTCGTAATCGATTGGTCGGACGGCGTTGTTCACTTAAGTCCCGGCGACGCCGCCGAACGCATTAACGCAATGGTCGAAGCCGCGCTCGCCGCACCGTCGTCAACATCCTCGTGAGGCCGTTATGAGTTCCGATCTGAAACTGGACGAGTTCACGCCGGCGCCGGAAGGCGTTGCGGCCGAACCGGGCGAACGCCCGGCGGCCGAACTCGCGCCGGTTTACGATGTGCCTGTCAATATCCAGGCCGTGTTGGGACGCGCCAACATGGAGGTCGCCGCCCTGCTCCGGCTCGGCCAGGGTTCGGTCATCGAACTCGACCGCAAAGTAGGCGAAGCCATCGACATCTATGTCAACAACCGGCTGGTGGCGCGCGGCGAAGTCGTCGTCGTGGACGAACGGCTGGGTGTGACCATGACGGAAATCATCAAGGACGGCGACGTCGCCTGACGCGCGGCGGAGGAGAAGTAGGATGCGTCTGCTGATTGTCGGCCCGCTCGGAGGACAAATTTCCGCTGCAACCAAGATCGCCATGGAGCATGGCGCCAAGGTTGCGCACGTCGACACGATCGAACAGGCCACCGCGGCGCTGCGCGCAGGCCGCGGCGCCGACCTCCTCATGGTCGACGCGCGGCTCGACATCGCCGCGCTGATCAAGGCCAACGAAGCCGAACACATCGTCGTGCCGGTGGTGGCGGCCGGCGTGGGCATCGACCCGGCATTGGCGGCGAAAGCCATCCGCGCCGGCGCCAAGGAATACATTTCACTGCCGCCGGAGCCTGAGCTTATCGCGGCGGTGCTCGCGGCCGTATGCGACGACGAACGCCCGCTCATTGCCGAAGACGCAGGCATGAAGCAGGTGATTGCGCTCGCCGATCAGGTGGCGTCGTCGGACGCATCGATCCTGATCACTGGCGAAAGCGGCGTCGGCAAGGAAGTGGTCGCGCGGTACGTGCACAAAAGATCCAAGCGCGCCGACAAACCTTTCATCGCCGTGAATTGCGCAGCCATCCCGGAGAACCTGCTGGAGAGCGAGTTGTTCGGACACGAGAAGGGCGCCTTTACCGGGGCGGTGGCGCGGCGCATCGGCAAGTTCGAAGAGGCCGACGGCGGCACGCTGTTGCTCGACGAGATCTCGGAGATGGATCTGCGGCTGCAATCGAAGCTGCTGCGCGCGCTTCAGGAGCGGGTCATCGATCGCGTTGGTGGAAACAAGCCGGTGCCGGTCAATATTCGCGTGCTGGCGACATCGAACCGCGACCTTTCCAGCCTGGTGCGCAGCGGCGAGTTTCGCGAGGATTTGCTTTATCGTCTGAACGTCGTGAACCTGCGTATCCCGCCATTGCGCGAACGCAAGGACGATCTCGCGGCGCTGGCGCGCTTTTTTATCGAGAAGTACGCGCGCGCCAACGGCCGCCCTGCCCGCAAGCTGTCAAAGCAGGCGCAGGCGCAGGTGCTGGCGCATGCCTGGCCCGGCAATGTGCGCGAGCTGGAAAACGCCATGCATCGTGCGGTGCTGCTGGCGGACGCTGAAGAGGTCGGCGCCGAGGCGATCCGCGCGCCCGATGGCGCGCCCGTGGGAACGCGCCGCGACGGTCTCGGCGCCGCGATTGAAGCGGGCCAAGCGGCCGCGCGCGCTTTGGTCGGCCGCACCGTGGCCGATGTGGAGCAGGACCTGATTCTTGAAACGCTGACGCATTGCCTCGGCAACCGCACGCACGCGGCGCACATCCTCGGCATTTC
>CAZHWA010000072.1:0-8155 GCA_964536175.1 uncultured Terricaulis sp.
CGTACATGTCCACGGCGGTCAGGTCGAGCTGAACGTTGCCGGCTTCGACCATCGCCACGTCGAGAATGTTGTCGATCAGCTTGGAGAGATTGCCGGACGCCTCGATGATGGCGTCGACCTGCTCAACCTGCCGGTCGTTGAGCGGCCCATACACTTTGTGCGCCAGCATCTCGGCGTTGCCGTAGATTGCCTGCAGCGGATTGCGCAACTGGTAGGAAACGTTCTCGACGAACTGGCCCTTGAGCTTATCGGCCTGCTCGAACGCCTCGGCCCGCTCACGCAGTGCGTCTTCGACACGGCGATCGGCGGTGATGTCCTGGAAAGCGACAAGCGTGGCGCCGTCCGGCAACGGACGTGTCAAGAACTTCAGGACGGTCTCGTCGCTGCGGCGCATCTCGCCGCGATATTCCGTGCGCGCTTCAGGCGAAGGATCGGTGATGCGCCCGCGCACCTGCGCCCAAACGGCGCGATCGTGGAACAAGGGCTGACACAGCTCGACCACCTTCTCGAACGGCAGGTCGTCCTGAAGCTGGCCGGCGTCCACGCTCCACATTTCCTGGAAAGCGTGGTTGGAGAGCTTGAGGCGGCCGTCCAGCCCGAAGACCACCACCGCCTCGTGCAGCTTATCCAGAGCCGCCTTCTGCGTTTGCAGCAGCGCGTCGTACTGGCTTTTCAGCGCGACCTCGTTGGTGATGTCGGAGAAAATAAGCAGCAGGCCGCCGTTGGGGTGACGCTGGCGTGCGATACGCAGCATGCGCCCGTCCGGCAGCACCCAGAAGTCCTCCGGCAGATCGTCGACTTCCTGATAAAGCGCAAGTTCGCGCGCGCGCCATTCCGCGTAGTTCGCGTGCGCAGGGAGCTTCCGTTTCTCTTTCAGGTAATCGAGCCAGGCAGCGTGCGCAGGCTGCTCTTGCAGAAAGCCCGGATCCAACCCCCAAAACCGTTCGAAGGCGCGATTATGGAATACGAGCCGCTTGTTCGCATCGAACACGGCAATGCCTTCGGCAAGATAATTGAGCGTTTCGTCGTGGGCGCGTTGCTGGCGGACGATCTTTTCACGAGCGTTTTCGGTATCGGTAACGTCAATGGCGATGCCGGCTGCGCCGCCGGCGACAGGACTGATGCGTATCTGCAGAGTGCGCAATTGTCCGCCGACGACGGCCGAGCGGGTCTCATCGACCGCTTCGCCGTTTTCGATGGCCTTGCGTGCGAGATCGGCGGCATCCTGATCGAGCTGCAGATTACGAGCGATGGCCTGATCCAGAGACTTCGCTTCCAACGCCGCAAGATATTCAGGGTTCGCCCATTCGAGTTTCAGCGCGCCGTTCACCCGCCATGCCATGAAGGGCGCTGCCGTCCACATCTCCAGGAATGCGGCGGGATCGCGGGCGATGACTTCCCGGCCGGCTTCGAGGCGACCCTTGGCGCCGCCCTCCTCCACGCCGCGCACGCCGGCGTCCAGGATCCACACGACAGCGCGAGCGCCTGCCGTGCGGCCGTCGATTTCGACATAGACGCCGTCAGGCGTCGATATCTTCAACGAGAACGGCAGACCTTCGCGGCGCAGCCGTGAAAGCGACGGCGCCAGTCGCGTTTGGCCGCCAGTTGCATCGACGGCGTCGAACAGTGAGAGCCCTTGCAGAATACGCACCGCCGGTTCTGCCGCGATTGCAGCGTCGGAAAAGCGTAACAAGCTCGCCAACGCCAGCGGCGATCCATAGATACGTGGAGCGCCCCACTCGCCTTCGCTGTCGCGGGCGCTCGCATCTTCCCAGATGAGTACGACGCCGGGATGGGCGCCAAAGATCGCGTCGGCCCAGGAAACCTTGTCTTCCAGGTCCCGAGCCCGCTTCTTCCATGCATCGATGCCGCCGCGTGCGCCATCGGTGACCCGAAGCGCCCACAGCACAGCTGCAATCGCAATTGCAGCCGAGCCGGCCGCCACAAGCAGGCTTGCGTATCCGCCGTCCAAATGCCGACCCCAATTCCATCTGTCGGCGAAACGAATCGCCGCGCCCCGTGGGCCATCCTCCCGCAGCAGTGCGCCGAAGCAAACCGCGCGAGTGACGAGAACCGTTAACAAGCGCTTAAAAGCCCTAACGGGCGGTTAAGTTAAGGAAGATCAATGGATTGCGAACGCGTCAGTCGCTTACGCGCGTGTACTGACTGCGGACGGGCGGGTGGCCCGGGATGGCGATCTCGTTGCTCAGCGTGTTCCCCGAGCAGGTGTAGCGCTGACTCATGTTCCCCGGGCCAGGCGGCGGAGGCACATCCATGGTTCGAGAGCCGCGCCGGTCCGTCATCGTCACCTGTCCGGAGAACCGCAACATGTCGCCACAGATATTTAGAACCCCTTCGTTCGTGGACCAGCGGCCCCCGCCCTGAACATTCCCACGGCTGTCGGCCCGGCGGCGCGGCGTTTCCGTGCGCATTCGTGTCTGGACATCGCCTGAGAGGAAAGTGCCGTCGGGGAAAAAGGTCATCGTCGCATTCGACATTTGCGACGAGGTGATGGGCACGCCCTGGCTGCGCATCCATTCGATCGCGCCGCCGCCGGTCAGCTGCCAAGTTCCGTACAGACAAGCATCCGTGGTTATGACGCCCATGCAATCGCCGCACCCAGCGTCCATCCTGCCTTCCACCGAAAGCGTGACGCGGGAGGATCCCGCGTTGACGGCCACATACGCATAACTCCCACCGCTTCCTGACGTTGTGTCGATCGAACGGGGCAGGTCTGCCCAGTCGCCGCCATCTTCGACGCGCGCCGAATGCATTGCGTTGGGTTGCGCCGATGTCGACCAGCGCCCGCACTGGAAGGCAAGGACGCCGCGATGCAGAATGAAAGGCTCCAGCGGCGCGGTCCGAGTCTGAGTGGCGCTCCATTCCCAGATCTCGCCTTGCTCGGGGTCGAAGCCAAGTTCGGTTCCGTGCGGATGGCGAATTTCGCGATCGAGGTACGCTTGCGCAAAGTCGAGCCAGCGGTCCTGTCCGATCCTCGACATTGCTGCGCGCTGCGCCGACTCCGAACTCGAACTCGCCATTCCCTGCAGGAACGGCACGATGCGATCGGCCCCATCCTCAGCGCCCAGCCAAAGGAAAAAGACGCTTGCCGAATAGGCCAGCCGGTTAAGCGGCGTCGTCGGCGACAGCCGATCGAATGTATCGACATCGTTGGGCAGCAGGCCAGCGTCCGGAAGCGCAACAGCGGCAAACCACTCCGCCGACCCTTCCAGCCACCAGTCGCCGCCCGCGCCCGTGCCGGCCCCGCCGCTGTTCATCTGCTCCTGGGTGAGGTTCGCGGCCTGAACGCAATGGAAAATCTCATGTGCAGTGACCGTCGCCGCCATCCTGCGGCCCGCTCCCGAGCTGAGCAGGTAAAGCACGATGCGGCACTCGCCGTCATTGAGGATGTCCGTGGAGGCTGGAATCTCGCCATGCGTATCAGCGAATGGATCATCGTCAGGCGGCACGCCGTCCACCAGCAACAGTGTGACATCTTCCAGCTGAATATTTCCCAGCTGCGCTATGGCGCCGGGCGCGGCGCGCACCGCGCGATCGAATTCCGCAAGTTCGGTTTCACCAATCAGCACGGTCGCATCGCGATTGTGAATGATGCGAATGACCCGCTCGCCGGACGCTGTGCTGACAGTGACGCGCAACCGTTCGACGCAGTCGAACGATAACTCGGCGAGACGAGAATCGAAGCGGCTCAGATAGGCCGGGTCGGCGCAATTGCCGAGCTCAGCACGGGCCGGCGCGCTGATAGGCGCAACCACCATCAACACGCAAACAAGTATGGTCCACCGTAGCACAGCCGGCATGAGCCAGTCCCCTCGGAAAGCGTCCCTCAGAAGTAGTTCAGCGCCGGGCGAGCGCGCTCGTCAACCCGCGCAGGCGGTCAAATGCGTCTCTGGCGGCGGCGAGGAGCGGGCGCGGCGACTCGGCGCGACGGCCGCTATGCGCCAATCTCGCCGCGCCGGCGATGCGGAACAGAAACGGCATGCGATAACTCGCGCCGAAGCGCACATGCATGTCCGGCTTCGGTTCGAAGCGCGCGCGCATCAGCGCTTCTCGCGCCGAGTCGAAAAACACATCGGAGGGCCATGCATAAACGCAATGCGCGTTTTTGACTACGCCGCCGGCCCCGACTTCGAATTCGACGACCGCGACGCCTTCGACGCCGAGCCGGCGGGCCAGGCCCGGGTAGCGAGCGCGCAGCGGGCCGACGAGGCGCCACGGCATGGCGTCCTCCTGCCGCGCCGCTTCGCTGGTTTTCCACACCACGCAGCAGGGGCCGCTCGGCAGGCCCTGACGCATGCGCTGGATTTCGATGTGCGCCGCTCGCTTCTCGCGCAGCCACTCGGCCAGGTTCACCAACAGCAACACAAGCCCAAGTACGACAGAACCGGACACGAACAGCGAGATGGCGCCATTCCAGCCTTGCGCGCGCAACACACCCGTCAACGACAGGTGGACGACGACAACGACCACGAACAACGTGGCGTAGAAAACGCCGCGCAGCGTCAACGCTGAAACCGTGCGTGTCGCTGAAATCAGCATGAACGGACCTCGGGGCCCGTTCATGCCCCCCCGCCAAACGCTGCGCAATGCGGCGCAGTATGGCGGCGCACGATATTCACGCTAGATTGGCAATATGGAGGTCGGGATGAGATACGCCTTTCTCGCCGTGGTGGCGGCCTGCGCGCTTGGCGCGTGCAGCTTTACCTCAACGGCGCCCCCGCAGGCTGAAGCGCTCACGGCGGCCGATACGGCGGAAGGACGGCGGCTTGCCGAAATCCACTGCGCAACGTGTCATGCCATTGGCGCCGAAGACGAAAGCCGCCATCCGATGGCGCCGCCCTTCCGCACTTTGTCGCGCGATTACCCCGTAACGGCGCTTGAAGAGGCCTTCGCGGAGGGTATCCTGGTCGGCCATCCCGACATGCCCGAATTTCGTCTCGAGCCAGCGCAGATCGATGCGCTGATCGCCTACATGCAGAGCATCCAGGAGCGTCAAGCAGGCTAACAGGTTTGCACGAGCGCGCCGTGGGGATTAGTGATGCCTCGAGGGGGATGCCGCCATGGCCGCCGAGCGTCGCTACGCCGCGTTCATCAGCTACAGCCATGCCGATGAGAGGTTAGCCTCCTGGCTGCATCGCAAACTGGAAGCCTATCGCGTACCGGGGTCGCTGAGAGGACGGAAGACCGCCCATGGCGTTATCGGCAAACGGCTCGGAAAAGTCTTTCGCGACCGGGCCGAACTCGGCGCCGACCACGATCTCGCCGGTGAGATTCGCAACGCGCTGGAGCGCAGTGACGCGCTGATCGTGCTCTGCTCGCCCAAGTCAGCGCAAAGCCGGTACGTCCACGAAGAGATCCGCTACTTCAAAGAGCTGGGCGGCAGTGAGCGCATTATGGCGGCGATCGCAAGCGGGGAGCCGCATGCAGCCGGCAAACGAGTCGGGAACCGCACGCTGAGCGCGGTGGATGAATGCTTTCCTCCAGCGCTGTTGCGTCAATTGGGAAGCGACGGTGCAATCTCCGATACGCCAGAACCGGTGGAGCCGATCGCGGCCGACTTCCGCCCTGGAAAGGACGAGCGCGAAGGCGCTAAACTCAAGCTCATCGCTGGCCTGCTGGGAGTCGGCCTCGACGATCTCATCCAGCGCGAACGTGTGGCGCAGCGCTGGCGCATGCGTGCGATCGCTGCCCTGGCGATCCTGTTTGCCGCGCTCGGGGTCGCTGCCGCGGGGTTCGCCGTCCTGGCCGAGAGGAACGCGGCCGAGGCGCGCCTGCAGGCCGCCCGCGTGACTGAACGGCTGGCGGCGCAGCAGCTCCGCACCGGGGATGCCGGTCAGGCTGTCGATCTCCTCGGCAGCATCGCCGGCCAGCGGCAGGTCATCACACGACCAAGACTGCAGACGATCGCCGCGGGCCTCGTTCCATTGGAGGCGGCAACCGGACAAGTCGCAGAGTGGACGCCGTTCAAATGGAACGGACATGCATACATCCGCGGCGCCGAGCGACTATTCGACCTTGGCGAATTTGCGCCGACAGATTGGACGAGCGATGGTCGGTTCATCACGCTGATAAGCAGTGAGAACGCCCTGATTGTGTTCGATACGAGCTCTGGCGCTGTCAGTGCGCGCGATGTTGGCGGCGCCAGCTTCTGGGCGTGCGCAGTCGAGATCAATGAAGCCGGCGGCTACGACATTTACGGCTTCACCCAGTACGGCGCGACCATGGGCGGATCCAGCTTCTCTCGCTGGCGCATCGGAGCGGGTGGAACGGCCGCCTTCGAACGCGGCGACCGCGACATGCCGTTCGGGCGCGCCCCGCCTTGCGAATACGGAGAAATATCCGACGCCATCCGTACGGTATCCACACTCGCTTTCCCCGCCCTGCGAGACGAGGCTACTCTTTGGACCGCCGCGGCTGTGCCGGCGACAACCGCCGACTGGCTCGCCGAGCACTTTACAGCGCGCACTGGCCTGGACGGCGCAGCGCTCCAGCTGTTGTTTGCGCAAGGGCTCGAATGGAGCGGCGATTGGTACGGACTGCACGGCCGGATACAAGGCGCGGGTGCGTTCGCCATGGGTGCGGAAAACTATGGCATGGCCGGCGAGAGCTGGGCCTTCTGCGCCGCAGGCGAAAGCGACGGCGCCTGCAAGACATTCTCCTACCCACTGATCGCGGGCGAATTGGGCGGCGTCAGAATATCGCCGGACGGGCGCTCCGCGGCCGCATTCGGGTTTGCTTTCAGGATGCTCGACTACACACCCGATTGGGCGGAGCGGCAGAACGCTTGGCAAAACGATCCGGATGCTCCGTATCCAGAGCCCGTCGAAGTGACTGCAAATCTATTCATTACAAGTGAGGGCCGGTTTTCCGAATGGCGCGCGCCTGAAGCGCTTAACCGCCTTGGCCACATCCGCGATGTGGCGTTCAGTCCTGCGAGCAACGCGCTTGCACTGGTCACGTCGGACGGCCTCTACACCTCGGATTTCGACGGGGCCGCGCTGGCGCGCACGCCGTTCGCCATTGACGCCGCCGAGCTTCGCGGCGTGGTTTGGCGCAACGACGGCGTGATGATCATCGCCCTGTCGGATTTTTCGCTTGCTGCTGTGGCTCGTAATGGCGCCCCTGCCTGGGACCGCCTTGCGCTCGCGAGCCGGTTTGCGCCCTGCCACAATCCGGAGGCGCAGCCTGAAGACTACGAGAACAGGCTCTGGCTGACCGCCGATCCGGAAGGAACGCTCGTCGTCCTGGGCCGTGGCGATTGCGCCGTCGTCGTTGACGCTGCACTGGGCGCGCCGATCACCGGCTTGGTCCGCCTAGAAAGCGAGGCCGAACGCGCGCTCTTACTGTTCGATCGCCCTCACATCCGCGCAAATGGCAGCGGTCTTGAGCTTGACTATTACTGGACCCGCTTCAGTCGTACCGGGCTTGTCGAAAGCCAGGACCTCGCGCCACTCACCGGCCGCGTCGACGGCGCGCTGGTGCAGTCGCTTACACTGCTCACGTCTCGATGAAACAGGCGGCGCCTCTGCGGTGCAGGGGCGCCGTTGTCATCAGTAGCGATAGTGATCGGGCTTGAACGGGCCTTGTTGCGGCACGCCGATATAGTCGGCCTGCTCTTTCGACATCTTCGTCAGCTTGGCGCCGAGCTTGCCCAGATGCAGCATCGCCACCTTCTCATCGAGGTGTTTCGGCAGCGTATAGACCTTCTTCTCGTAAGCCTTGTTGTTGGTCCACAATTCGATCTGCGCCAAGGTCTGGTTGGTGAAGCTTGCGCTCATCACGAAGCTGGGGTGACCGGTGGCGTTGCCGAGATTCACCAGGCGTCCTTCGGAAAGAAGAATGATCTTCTTGCCGTCGGGAAACTCGATGTGATGAACTTGATCTTTGATCTTATCCCACTTGAAGTTCTTGAGCGCCGAAACCTGGATTTCGGAGTCGAAGTGGCCGATATTGCAGACGATGGCGTTGTTCTTCATCGCCCGCATGTGATCGACCGTGATGACGTCCTTGTTGCCCGTGGCGGTGACGAAAATGTCGGCGTAAGGCGCGGCGTCCTCCATGGTCACCACCTCGTAGCCCTCCATCGCCGCCTGCAGCGCGCAGATCGGATCGACTTCCGTCACCTGCACACGCG
>CAZHWA010000073.1:0-8116 GCA_964536175.1 uncultured Terricaulis sp.
CTCGCGCCTCCTTGCCGCCGGACTCCTCTTCGGCGCGCTCGGCGACGCGTTGCTGGCGTGGAGCCCTGACACCTTTCTCTACGGCGCGTTCGCGTTCCTGATCGGCCACCTCTTTTACATCGCGCTCTTCCTGCGCGCGGGGCTCGGCCTCAGCGCACTGAAGCAACCGCCGCGCTTGCTCGGCGCACTCGCGCTCATCGCCGCCGCTATCGTCATGATCTCGCTGCTGGTGCCGCGCGAGAACCCCATGTTCACGCCGCTCGCGATCTACACTGGCGTGCTGACATCGATGGCGATCATCTCCCTCACGCTGCCGGCAACGCGCTGGCTCGCTATGCTCGGCGCGGTGCTCTTCTTGATCAGCGACGGCTTCGTCGCCGCCAACATGTTCCACCCCGCCGCCGATCCGGCAGTCGCCTATTGGGGCCGCTTCACCGGTTGGATGATCTACTGGGCCGGCCAAGCCGCGCTCTGCTTCGGCGCGCTGGGCTTGCAGCGCCGCCGGTAACCCGACTCTCCACCCCCCCGCGAACGAACGCGCACGCACACCGCCGCCCGCCCCACCCGTCGCAAAGCCGGCGTCGCGACACCCTCCCCGTGCGGCGTGGGATGCTGCCCCCAGGCGGCCGGGCGTTTCTGCATAATTACAAAGGGTAAGTTGACCTCGTCCGCGCGCTTGCCACATCTGACGCAGATAACAGGAGCAAGCGGATGACTGATACAGCGTATTTCCGCGAACGCGCCGAGCGCGAAATCGCGCTGGCCAAAGCCACCGGCGCCAGAGCGAAGGCCAGTCCCGATTTTCGCAAAGTATTTATCGTCCGCCGTGACGGCACTCGCGAAACCGTGCGCCTGCCGGATCCGGTGAAGCTTCACTAACTGAAACGAGCGGCGTCACGCTGGAGCGCGTCGAAGCGCGAGCCTTGAACGTACGGATTGGCCTAGGCCGAGACGCCGGCCAAGTCGCGCGCCAGCGCGGCGGCCTGTTCGACCCACTCCTCCTCGTCGATGCGCCCACGCAGGCGCAGATAGTGATCGACCCAGGCGACGTGTTCGGGCCCCCATTCGGCAATCTGGTCGAAATGATAGACGCCGATCCCATAGAGCGTCGATTGCTGCATGGCGCTGACGCCCTCGATCAAGGTGAGATCGTCGGGCGCGCCATCGCGCGGGGCGGCCAGCATGCTTGGTTTGCGCCGCGGCCGCTCTGCTTCGGCCGCGGGTTCGTCCGCCGCGGCCGGCGCTGGCGCTGCGTGCGCCGGCGTGGCCAGCCGTTGTTCCAGATGGCGCACGCGCGCTTCGAGATAGCGCGCGCGCCATTTCCAGCGGTCCGGATCGGGCGCTGCTTCGGCGCCCATGAGCAACGGCGCCTCCGCCGGGGCGGCGGCGCGGTCTGAGGCCTGCGCCTGCAAGTGCGCGGCGCGGCGCTCCAGATAGAGCAGGCGCCAGCGCAGCAGCATGTCCACATCGGCGTTCGCGGCGAACGGGGTCTCAGCATCTTGGCTTTGCCGCGCGGGCGCCGTCGCAGGCGCAGCGGCGGCTGACGCCGCGCGCATTTCATCCGCCAGAAACGCGGCCCGCGCCTCAGCTTCGCGCGCCCGCCAATCCGCCGCCAAGAATGCCGGCGTCGGCGCGCTCTCCGCTTGCACGCGCTCGGTCAGAGCATCCGGCAATGTCGCCGCCGGCTCTGGCCGGGCCAGGCTTTCCAGGTAGCGCACGCGCTGCTCGAAATAGCGCAGGCGCCAAGCCTGCAGCGCCGGGTCGTCGCGCGCCGGCTCCGGCGGCTCAATCTGCGCATCCACCAGCTGCTGGCGCTCGCGCGCCTCTTCCAGCCCACGCAGACGCGCCAGCTCCTGCGCCTCCACATCGGCGCGCTCGGCGCGGCGCTGCAGTTCGGCAAGTCGGCTGGCGCTTTCGTCGGCGCCTGCGCGCGCGTTTTCGAGCGCCTGTTCGAGTTCGGCAATGCGCGTATCCCGCACCGCGAGCTGGCTGCGCAGCGCGTCTTCGGTGCGCACCCGCTCGGATTCGTCGTTCGCCGCCCCCGCCTCGCCCATGGCCATGGCGACGAGATCGCGCAGCAGATTATCGCGCTCGCGGCGCAGGCTGCGTTCGCCCGGCGCACTACGCCGCGCCTCGAACGCCCAGCCGGCCAGAGCCGCAAACGCAGCGGTGAGCACGAGCCAAAGCGACAATTGAGCGATCAGATAGATCATGCGCCGCTCACATAGAATTCGATGCGCCGGTTCTGCGCCTGACCCGCGGCGGTCGCGTTGTCGACCAGCGGACGATCCGGCCCGTAGCCGCGCGCCATTAGACGGGCGCGGTCGACGCCCTGTGCAGCCAGATAGTCGGACACCGCATCGGCGCGCCGTTGCGACAGCGCCATGTTGAGTTCGCGCGCGCCCTGGTTGTCGGTATGGCCGGCGACTTCGATCGCATAGCGGTCGCAGCGCAGCGCCACCGAAGCCAGCGCGTCAAGCACCCGCCGGCTGGACGGATCTATCGCCGCCGAATTGGAGGCGAAGTTGATCACATTGCGCTCCATCAATCGTTCGAAGGCGCGTTCGCAGGTCTCGGCATCGCCCGTCGCCAGGTTGAGTCCCTGCAACTCCGGATGCTCAACATCGAGCCCGTCGATGGTTACGGCAAAGCGGGTATTGAAGGGCGCGGGCTCGTCCGACAGGGCCCGGCGCACTGCGTCGACCGCCTGCTGGTCGCCGTCGCCGATCACCACGATCTGGGAATCGACAATGCGCACCTCGCCGCTGTTGAGACGGGCCAGACCGCGAATGGCCTCCGCGGCGACGCGGGCGAAATGCGGCGAGGGCGCCCCGCCGGCGACGCGCACCTCGTCTACGCGTTCGGCGCTCGGAAAGGCGCGCTCGGCCGCGGCGAAGATCGCAGCCTTGGACGCATCGCTTGGCGCCGCCCCGGTCAGCAGCAGGCGGCGGCCATCCCGGCGCGCGCTGAATGTGTAGGGTCGCACAAACGGGCCGACGCTGACCCCCGAGGCATCGACGCTGGTGACGCCGCCTGCCCATGGCCCGCCCGGCCCCGCCGCTGTGAGCGCTGCATGCTCGATGCGCGCGATATCCGCTTGGGCTTCGACAATGCCGCGCAGCACGGCGCGTTGTCCCTGCATATCGATGTCCAGGCCCGGATGTCCCGACGCCGACAGCGCGGAGGCCACGCGCTGTTCCAGCACGCGCGGCGCGTACCAGACCGCCCCGCCATGCGGGGCAAACATGCCCAAAAGCGCAGCCAGCACGGCGCCGCCGGCGCCAATCGCAAACGCCGGGCGTGTCCAGGTATCCCGCTCTTCCTCGCCGTCCGTCATGAGATCCGCGCACGCCGCACTTGCGCCTCGCTCAGGGCGCCGCGCAAATATTCGACATCGCGCCGTTCGTCGCTCATACGCCGCGCGGACGCGAGCGCCCGCGCGCGCCAGCCGATGGCGAAGCCAATCAGTCCGGCTGCAACGAACAGGATCGCCTCGGACAAGATTAGGCCGATCATTTTTCCCGCACTACGCGCATCCCACCATGCCTTGAGGCTCTTCTAATGCCTCCCGAACTAGGCGAAAACTCAAAACACCCCGGCGGGCGAGCGCCGAGAGCAAACATGGCGCACCAGATCACGTCTCCCTCAAACCCGCTGATCAAGACATTGAAAAGCCTTCACGCAAAGAAAGGCCGCGCTGAGACCGGCTGGTTTCTCGCCGAAGGGGCGCGCCTTGCGGTGGAGGCCGCCGAGTTCGGCGTCTGGCCGCAGGTGCTGGTCTATGCGCCTGCCGCACTGATGCGCGAACGGGTGCGCACGCTGCTGCACGAGGCCGAAGCGCGGCGCGTGCGCATCATCGAGACCAACGAAGCTGTATTGGCGCAGATTTCCAAACGAGACAATCCGCAAACGGTGATCGGCGCTTACAGACAACAGCTCGCTTCGCTCGATGCGCTCGACGGCGAAACCATCGTCGCGCTCGAGGGCGTGCGCGATCCCGGCAATCTCGGCACGATCTTGCGCACGGCGGACGCAACGGGCGCGGGCGGCGTCGTGTTGCTCGGCGAAAGCTGCGATCCGTTTTCGGTCGAGGCCGTGCGCGCCAGCATGGGTTCGATCTTTGCGGTCAAGCTGGCGCGCGCTTCGTTTGCGGAGCTGTTGAGCTACCGGGAACAACGGGCGGCGACCATGATCGGCCTCTCTCTCAAAGGCGCGATGCAGGACGCCGATGCGCCGGCGCCCGCGCGCGCAATCGTGCTGATGGGCAACGAACAGTCCGGCCTGCCGGATCATATGGAAGCGGCGTGCGATACGTTGGCGAAGTTGCCGATGCGCGGGCGGGCGGACAGTCTCAACCTCGCGGTGGCGACGGCGGTGATGCTCTACGATCTGTGGCGGAGACGCGGATATGACGGCGCCCGCGCCTGAGCGCGTAAATCCTGCTCCCTCTCGACGCGGGAGCTGTCATCGCGCAGCGATGACAGAGGGGGTGTTCGCGCAGGGGTTGGAGAGTCGCCTAGAGCGGCGAACCTTCGAACATTGCGGCCCTCACCCCCTCCGTCCCGCCAGTCTCGCGAGAGCGATACAGGCGGAACACCTCCCCCATCGAGGGGGAGGAGGAGGAGGACCGTGCCTATGAACACGACTCCTGAAATTCTCGTCGCCGACGACTGGAGCGATTATCGCCTGCTGGATTCCGGCAACGGCGGAAAGCTGGAACAGGTCGGGCCATATCGCTTCGTGCGGCCCGAACCGCAGGCGCTCTGGGCGCCCGGGCTCGACGCGGACGAATGGGACAGCGCCGATGCGATCTTCTCGCCGTCCGACTCTGCAGACGACGATGCCGGGCGCTGGCGTTTCAACCGCGAACTGCCGCAGAGCTGGCGTTTGCAGTGGGACGACATCGCGTTCCTCTCGCGCCCCACGCCCTTCCGGCACCTCGCCTTCTTTCCCGAACATTCCGTACACTGGCGCTTTGCCCGCGCATGCTTGCAGGCGCACAAAGGCGATCAGCCGCAAGTGCTGAACCTGTTCGGCTACACCGGGCTCGCGTCGCTGGTCTGCGCCAAGGCCGGGGCCAAGGTGACGCACGTCGACGCCTCGAAGAAAGCCATCGGCTTTGCCCGCGACAATCAGCACGAGGCCGGCTTGGAGGCCGCGCCGATCCGCTGGATCGCCGACGATGCGCTGACCTTCGTGAAACGTGAAATCCGGCGTGGCCGGCGCTATGACGGGGTCATTCTCGATCCGCCGAAGTTCGGACGCGGGCCCAACGGCGAAACCTGGCGGCTGGAGGCGCAGCTGCCGGAGCTGCTGGATGCATGCCAGACGCTTTTGCGCACCGATGTGAACGATCGCGCCAGCGCGCGCGGCTTCATGATCGCAACCGTGTATGCGGTGCGGCTCTCGTACTTGGCGCTGGCGCAAACGGCGCAGCAATATTTCGCGGGCGGCGACTGGGAAATCGGCGAGATGGCGCTGCCGCACGCTGGCCGCGGCCTGCTGTTGCCCACCGCGATCTTCGCGAGATGGCGGGGCTAATATGGACCGCCGGCGCCTCGCCGGCATGCGCCATCGCCTTCAAGCGAATGATGCGGCGGACGCGTGTCCACGTTCAAAAGCTTACGTATGCCGGCGGCGCCGGCGGTCCATATTCAGTGAAAATTGCGCCCCTTGGGCATGACGTCAGCCGCGGGTGAGACATCGAGATCGATGCGGACGTTGCGCGGATGGCGCTCGCGCGAGTCCGGGCGCGCGCCATTGCGTTTCGGTTCGTCGGCAGGGCCGCTGGGATCGAGCGCGGCGGCGTTGGCGGAGAGTTTAGCCAGGAGCGGCGTCCAGTCGTGCACACGTTCGGCGACGACGTGGATCACATCGCCTTCTTTCTGAACCGGCCCGTCGATGGCGACGAGCCGGCCGCCCAGCACTTCGGCGCGGAAGCGCTCGAACAATTTGGGCCAGACGACAATGTTGGCGACGCCGGTCTCATCTTCCAGCGTCATGAAGATGACGCCCGAGGCGGTGCCCGGCCGCTGACGCACGAGCACCAGACCCGACACCCGCACGCGCGCGCCGTTGCGGATATCGGGCAGCGTTCCGGCCGTGATGGCGCGGCGCGCGGCAAGATCGTCGCGCAGCAGCGCGCACGGATGCGCCTTCAGCGAAAGGCCCATGGTGCGATAGTCCTCAACAATATGCTCGCCGAGCAGCATCGGCGGCAAATCGAAATCGGGCTCTCCGCTCCCCCCGCCCCCTTGCGGGGCTGGGGTTAGGGGGTGGGGGGCGTCCAAACGCGCCGAGCCTTCAGAACTTTCGCATATGCTCTTGCGCACATCCGGCGTCGTTGCGCGTTGCACGTCGCCCCCCCTCCCCTGCCCCTCCCCCGCAAGGAGGGAAAGGTGCTTTGATTGCGCAAACAGCGGCAGATCCTCCTGGCCGCCGACACGGTTCAAGCCGCGTACGGCCCAAAGCGCATCGCGCCGGTCGAGCCCAAGCGAGCGGAAGGCGTCGAGATCGGCCAGGCGTTCGATGGTGGATGGCGGCAGGTCGCTGCGCAGCCAGACGTCGCGAATGGAATCGTAACCGCGACCGCGCCGGGCGACGAGCTGCTTCAGTTCTTCCTCTTTCAGACCCTGCGCCTGGCGGAAGCCGAGCCGCAGCGCATGAGTGGCGCGAATATCGCCGGTCATCTCTGCATGCCGCGAATGCAGCCGGCGCGCGGCGTTGGGGCCCGGCTCCAGCACATTGTCCCAATCGGGCGCGTTCACGTCGATCGGGCGCACTTCGACGCCGTGTTCGATGGCGTCGCGCACGATCTGCGCCGGCGCGTAAAATCCCATCGGCTGTGCATTCAACAGCGCCGCGGCGAACACGTCTGGATAATGGCATTTGAGCCAAGAGGAGGCGTAGACGAGGATGGCGAAGCTGGCGGCGTGGCTTTCGGGAAAGCCGTATTCGCCGAACCCTTCGATCTGTGCGAACGACGACTCCGCAAAACCGCGCGCATAGCCATTGGCGATCATGCCGTCTATGAACTTTGCTTTGAGCGCGCCGATTGTGCCGACGCGTTTGAACGTCGCCATGGCGCGGCGCAGTTTGTCGGCTTCGGCCGGCGAAAAGCCGGCGCCGACAATGGCGATCTGCATCGCCTGCTCTTGGAATAGCGGCACGCCGAGCGTGCGTTCGAGCACGGCTTCGAGTTCTTTCGACGGATAGGTGACTTTCTCCAGCCCCTGCCGCCGCTTCAGATAGGGATGCACCATGCCGCCCTGAATCGGCCCAGGTCGCACGATCGCCACTTCAATGACGAGGTCGTAGAATTCTTTCGGCTTGAGGCGCGGCAGCATCGACATCTGCGCCCGGCTCTCCACCTGGAACACGCCGACGGAATCGGCGCGCTGCAACATGGCGTAAACGCGCGGATCGTCAGCGGCGGAGAAGAAAGAGAGATCGACGCACTTCGCTTGATGCGAAGTGCAGAAGCCAGGAGTCGGAAGCCAGAAATCAGAAGTCTTGGCGGCGCGCTCCGTTTCTGATCTCTGGTTTCTGACTTCTGATTTCTGCGCGCAGCGCCACTCCGGATAATACGCCGCCATCAGATCCAGCGCCTTTTTCAGGCAGCTCAGCATGCCGAGGCCGAGCACGTCGACTTTGAGGATCTTCAGCGCTTCGAGGTCGTCCTTGTTCCACTCGATGACGGTGCGATTCTCCATCGCCGCGTTCTGGATCGGCGCCACATCGCTCAGCTTTTCGCGCGTAATGACGAAGCCGCCGACATGCTGCGAAAGGTGGCGCGGAAAGCCGTGCAGCTCGCGCGCCAGCTGCACGCATTTCATCAGGTGCGGATCGGCGACGTCGAGCCCCTGCTCTTTCAGATCCTCCTTGGTCACCCCGTCCGACCACCAATGCAACGTCTTGGCCAGGGCGGCGATGCGGTCTTCGGAATAGCCGAAGGTTTTCGCCACTTCGCGTATGGCGCTGCGGCCGCGATAACAGATGACGACCGCCGAGAGCCCGGCGCGGTCGCGGCCGTACTTGTCGTAGATGTACTGGATCACCTCTTCGCGCCGCTCGTGCTCGAAATCGACGTCGATGTCGGGCGGCTCGCCGCGCTCCT
>CAZHWA010000074.1:0-8095 GCA_964536175.1 uncultured Terricaulis sp.
AAAGCCTGGACCTGCAATTGTCGCCTGAATTGTCCGCGTCGATCCAGGAGGCGCGCGCACTGCTCACCGAGGCCGAGGGGTTGAGGCAGAACGCCCAGTCTATCGCCAGTGACATGCGCGAACTCTATCCGGAGGACACGGCAACCTTCGATCTCGAGAGTTTGCTCGGCCAATCGGACCGCTGGCTCGAAGAAAGCCGCGATTCTATGGAAGCACTCATGACTATGAGCGCCGCCGCGAGCAGCGATGGGCTCAGCCACACCGATGCCGCACTCGCGCGCGCGCTTGAGGCCAGCGCCAATGCCGAAGGTCAAACCTCGGCTGAGCAAGCCACGGCCCAAGCGATTGGCGTCCTCTCCGCGCAGATTGCGCAGCTGCAAGCGCTGCAGGCGGCGCAAGCGCGCGCGATCGCCGCCGAACGGCTCGAACGCATCTCTCGCGAAGAGCGCTCGCGTGACATTCGCCGCCGTGCTTTCCCCACCGAAGTTTCGAGCGATGCGCCCACCGCACAACCGCGCTTCTGACCGACATGAACACCGGCAGCGTAAATTCCTTTCTCGATCGCTTCCTCGGCCTTGCCGACCGGGGATTTGGATTGATCCAAGGCGATGTCGCGTTCGTCCTGAACGCGCTCATCGTCATCTCGGTGACGCTGGCCGGCGCTATGTGGGCGCTCAAAGCCGAAGCGCCGATCGCGCCCTTCTTTCGCAAAGTGCTCTTTGTCGGCCTCTTCGCGTTTCTCGTGAACAACTGGAACGCAATCGCCGGCGCCATCAACCAATCAGGTGCGGCGCTTGGCTTAAAGGCCGGCGGCTCAGGCATGAGTCTGGCGCAACTTCACGATCCCGCACGTGTCGCGGTTCAAGGCAAGGAGCTGTTTGGCCGCGTCATGGAAATGGGCGACGGGATGAACATCTTCACGGACTTTCTGACGCTCGCCACCATCCTGCTCTCCGGCGTCATTATTCTCATCGCCTTCTTCGTCCTGGCGCTGCAGATCTTTGTACAGCTCATCGCTTTCAAGCTGGGCTCGCTCGCAGCCTTCGTTGCACTGCCCTGGGGCGTTTTCTCCGGCACGGCTTGGGCTGCTGAACGGCCGCTGGGCTGGGTCGCCAGTTCGGCCATCCGGCTTTTCCTCTTGGCCTTTGTCGCCAGCGTGGCGCTCGCCTTCGTTGCGGAATTGCCGCAGACGATGACGCTCGCCAATGGCGGCGCGCTCGATGTGCTGCTGTTCGGCCTCACCATCCTTGCGCTCTCGTTCCTCGCGCCGGCGCTTGCCAGCGAAGTGATGCAAGGCAATCCGAGCCTCTCGGCCGCGCAACCCACTCAAGGCGCAATGGCTGGCGCCGGGATGGTGGCAGGCGCTGCGGTCACGACGAAACTGCTGACCTCCGGCCGTGGCGGTTCTCGCGCCCGCCCCGCGCGTGGACGCAATTCCAGCGGCGGCGCACGCCCACGGCCCAATTATGCGGCGATGCGTCCGCGACAAAAATCCTGACATGGAGAAGGCACCGTCATGAACTTTCCCTTCCGGCGTCCTCCCCGCGCTTACGCCCCCGACGCACCAGACACGCCGTTTGCGCGCGCCCAGCAGGCTTGGGATTTGCGCATGGGCTCGGCCGTGCAGGCAGCCGTAACGTGGCGCTGGCTGGCGTTCGGTCTCGGCATTCTCGCCATCGTGCTCGCGGCCGGTCTGACGTTTGTCGCCCTTCAGAAGCGCACCTTCGTTCATGTGGTCGAAGTGAGCCCGCAAGGCCGCGTACTCTCAGTGGAGCCGCTCTCCGGGCGTTACACCCCGACCGACGCACAGGTCAGCTACTTTCTCGGACATTTCGTCCGGCTGGTGCGTGAAATTCCAACAGATGGGGTTGTGCTCCGTCAGAACTGGTTCGAGGCCTACCGATTCCTGACGCCGCAGGCGTCACAACAATTGAATGAGATCGCGCGCGAAGACGATCCGTTCGCGCGCCTGGGCACGAGCGCGCGCACTGCTGTCATCACATCGGTGGTGCAGCGTTCGCAAGCGACATGGCAAGTGAGCTGGATTGAAGCCACACACGGGGCCGAAGCGCGCTCGGCGCAGAGTTTCACCGGGCTCTTCACCGTGCGCTTCGACCGTCCCCGGAATGCCGACGCGCTGATGCACAACCCGCTCGGGCTCTTCATCACCGAATTTTCAATGTCGCCGGAAACACCGGCCTCCTCGTATTCGCGGGTGCAGCCATGAAACGCATCGCTTTCGTCTGCCTCGTTTCCTGCTTTGCCGCTGTGCCGCATGCCCACGCGCAGAGTTCGAGGCCTCCGACCCCGATTGCGGCGCTCGCGGAAGCCAACGCCGAAGCACGCCGGCGCCCTGACCCGGCCAATTTCACGGACGCCACGCAGATCTACGATTATGCGTCGGGCGCCATCTACGAAGTCTACGGCGCGCCCGGCTTCATCTCGACTGTGCTGCTTGAACCTGGCGAGACAATCGTCACCGTCGCGGCAGGGGATACAACACGCTGGATGGTAGAACAGGCGGTCGGCGGCGATCTCGTCGCCGCACGCGCCATGCTGCTCATTAAGCCGACACGCAACAACATCCGCACCAACATCGTGCTCGTCACTGATCGGCGCACCTACGCCATCGAGGCAATCGCGACCAGTGGTCAAACCTATTCCGCTCAGACGGCATGGCGCTATCCTGCCAACGCAGACCACGAACTCGCGGGCCGGCCTACCGCAGTAGAGGCGCTCAACTTCGCCTATCGCATCCGCACGGTACGCGGCTTCAATCCGCGCTGGCGGCCCGTGCGCGTCTTTGACGACGGACGCAAGACCTACATCGAGTTTCCGCCGGCGATGGCGACGAGCGAAGCGCCGCCGCTCTTTATCATCGAGAATGGCGATGCCGTTCTGGTCAATTATCGGGTCTCTGGCGGCCGTTACGTAATCGATCGCCTCTTCGACATCGCCGAGCTTCGCTTAGGCGACGAGCGCCCGGTGATCGTACGGATAAGCCGCGACAACGCCGACGCGCCGCGCACAACGCGCCGCCGTAGACGGCCATGACCGCCTCCCAATCCACCGTGAACGATGAAGCACGCCCTTCACCCGCGCCAATCACCGCAATTCGCGCCGCCCCGCCAAAGCCGCGACGGCTTTCGCGCAAAACCCTGATGGCGGGCGCGCTTAGCCTCGGCGCCCTTATCGCCTTTGCCCTCATCAACGGATTGTCGAAACGTGACCGTACGCCTGCACCTGACGAGGACGGCTCACAGAGCCTGCAAATCGCCAATCCGCCAGAAAGCATCCGCGAGGCGCCGGCGAACTACGATCTCGCCACTTTACAGCCGCCCGAGGAAGGCCACGACTACCTCTGGGGCGATCATGTCCCTGCTGACACGACGTTGGCGGCGCCCGACGATTCCATTCCCGCCACATACGAGCAGATCGGTCCCTCGCCGCTTGAAACGGAAGCCGAGGCGGCGCGCGTTTCGTCCATCCTATTCTCAGATCGCCGCGGCGCCGCGGGGCCGGCGAACGCGCAGAGTTTCACCGAGAGCGGCCGGCGCGCTCAATTCCTCAATGGTCAGCGCGGACGTGACGAGGGCGTGCTTGACGCAACTTATGCGCCGCCACGCTCTCCTTACACCATCCAAGCAGGCGCCACGATTTCCGCTGCGCTCATCACCGCGCTCAATTCCGACCAGCCCGGGCGCGTCATCGCGCAGGTGAGCGAGAATGTCTTCGACAGCGTCACGGGCGAGATATTGCTGATCCCGCAGGGCGCGCGGCTGATCGGCTCCTATGATTCCGACACCGCCTATGGCGAGCGGCGCCTTCTGGTCGTGTGGAACAGGCTCGTCATGCCGAATGGGTGGTCGATCCCGTTGCACGCCATGCCCGGCGCCGACGCCGCCGGCAGCGCCGGTTTAGCCGGGGATGTCGATGCGCACATTGGGCGCATTGTTGTGGCCTCGCTCATCTCCGCCGTGCTTGGCGTCGCCGCCAATGAAAGTGAGGATGAAGACGACGCCAGGCTGTCTCAGAGCATCGGCGACGCCGCCGCCCAACAAGCCGCGCAAACGGGATCACGCATCGTCGATCGTGAATTGAACGTGCGCCCGACGTTGCGCGTACGCGCGGGGGCGCGGGTCCGGGTGCTCGTCAGCCAAGACATTCAACTGCGCCCCTACCCGCCGTGAAGAAGCCGCGCGCGAAAGCAGAGACATTGCCGCAGCCTGACCTCTTCAGCGGCGCGAGCGAAGCGACGGCCCGTCCGCCCCCTCTTCGCGCTCCACCGGCGTCGGCCACGCGGAAGAAACGTGTTGTCGATCCGCCTCCACTCTTGCTCAATGTTCGCGAAGCGGCCGCCCGGCTTGGCCTCTCAAAGTCCACGCTCGACAAGATGCGCTGCGCCGGAAAAGGTCCGCGCTACGTCAAATCGACTGACCGCGCTGTGCGCTATGACCCCGAAGATCTCGATGCCTGGATCGCGGCCCGCAAAACTCGCTGACATCTCAGCCATCGCGCCCAAGCGATCGAAGCCCGAAAGGGCCGAGACGCGCGCGCTGATTCCTTCGTGCGTGGCTCGTTCACGAGAGCGCGTCCGTGGGCTCGCGCGCACGGTTCGCCCTAGCTGATCTTCCGGCGCGGCTTCACCTTCTCCAAGCTCAAGACCAGTGCATCGAGGTCGGTCGCTGTCAGCGCTGCAACTTCCGCCTTGGTGTAAACCGGTCGCGACACTTCGACATAAACCCGCGGCGGTCGCTTCCTATGCTGCTTGCAGAATTTGCACGCCAAGCGCTTGGCCAGATCGGCGACGCGCCCCTCGGTCCCGTAGAGCTTCACCAGTTCAATCGCCGTAAAGAGCCTGCCGCGCGCGCATCCTGTGCAACCGAAATAGAGCCCGCTCAAACGACCGAGCTGGCCAAACTTCGCCGGTACTTTCTCCTCGTAACCCACGGACCCGCTCATTCTTCAAAGGAAAGGCGCAGCCTCCTCGCAGAGACATCTTGCACGCTCAACCAATTTGTGCTTGTTTCGTTCTCACATCTGGGGACCGTTTGGCGCGCGACGTTTGCGAGCCAAACACGTCGAGACATCAGCGCCCTTTTCTTCAACGCTTGAGGAAGGCGCGTCTCGCCATGAGCCGTCTTTATCTGACCGCGCGCGAGTACGAAGCGCTGCTGAAAAAGCAAAACGGCGCCTGTTGCGTCGACGAATGCGAAGAGACCGAAGGTCTGATCGGCGAACATTCGACGCCGAACACATGGCGGCGCGCCAAGCCCGACCAGCTCATGTGCAGAAGTTGCCACAAGCTCAAAACGCTGCGCGACATCAAGAACATCTGGAAGGTGAAGCGCCTCAATGGTCAGACGTTGTCGCAGTATGAGCGGCGCAAGCGTTATGGCGCCCAAATCCGCGGCCGCCCCTTCTGTCAACAAAAGCAAGGTCAGGGAGGAGGCGCATGGAAGCGGTGATCCTCACAGTTTGCGCAGCTGTGGCCATCCTCTGCATCTATCTGGTCAGCGAAACGATCGTCGCTTTCCTACGCTGGGCGCCTGTTTCAATTGGCGGTGTTCTTGCTGCGGCGGCGACCTCAGCACTCGGCGCTGACGCGCCTCTCACTTTTGCGTTTGCCACGGGCACAGCGTTGGCAGTGCGGCTTTTGATCTGCTTGCGTCCGCCTGAGGGCGGTTGACGGTGCGTTGACAAGATTCAGGCGCTCGTTACAGCCCCATGTGATGATGCGGTCCCGCGATGCTGCCGTCACGGCCCTACTCGCTCTGCTGGGTGCGTGCGCGACGCCGCCGGAGCCCACGCCGGCGCCGCCCGCGGTTGTCGCGCCACCGCCTGTCACCGCGCCACCCAGCCTCGAAGGCTGGAGCGCTTCGCTAGACGATCCACATTGCCTGTCGGGTTGCCCGCGCTCACGGAGCGCGCAATGGCGCATCGTTCAGCGTGATCTCTATGTGCTAGGAAATAACGGCGCGACCAAGCTTGCAGACTGGGTTGCCTACATCGTCTCGCCGGCATTGAGCGGAGGCCCCGATCGGCCGCGCAACTGGCGCGCCGATCCAGAGCTTCCCGATGCTGAAACGCTTGAGCCGGGTGACTACAGACGCGCCTCCGACGCCAATTACGATCGCGGCCACCTTGCCCCGCTCGAAAGCGTGTCCGCATCGCCGAATTGGGCTGAGGCCAATCTGCTGTCTAATGTGACGCCGCAAAACGCCAATCTCAATCGTGGACGCTGGTCGCGCCTGGAGCGCGCCGAGCGAAGCCTCGCGGCTCGGACCGATGCCGAGGTCTATGTGATTGCCGGCCCGCTTTACGAGACGGAAATGCCGCCCCTGCCACACGCCGACGAAGAGATGATGACGCCTTCCGGCTATTGGAAGGTAGTGGCTCTGCGCGACTGGAGGCTTTCGGCCTTCATCTTCGACAATTCACCAGCGCGCCAGAGCTATTGCGAAGCGGAGCGCAGCCTCGAGGAAGTCGAAGAGCGCACTGGACTCGATCTCCTTCCCTTAATGCCCCAACAGCCTGTCGCATCGTTGTCTGCTGAGCTCGGCTGCCGCTAAGGGTCGCTAGCTGCGCTAGGTTGCGCGGGCTCGCCGCGCATGTTCGTGGCCGCCGTCACTGACTGTCTCACGATGCGCAACAAATGCGCTTCCCACCGCTCAAGCGCTTCGCGCTTTTGCGGCTCATAATCGAAGCGGTTATAGATCTTTGTGACCTGCGGTCCGGGCGGCGTGTGATTGAGGATGCGGCTGATCACATCGCCCGAGACGCCAATCTCGGCCATCATGGTCGCGCCAGTGCGGCGCAGGTCATGCACCGTGAGGTCGCCGGCGCCGACGTCTTCCCTCAGGCGGATGAAGCCCCGCGTAAGGGCGTGGCCCGTGGACGCGATCTGGCGCTTGCGCCCGGCAAAGGCCTGATCGGTGCCGGTGTGCTCAAATCCCTCCTGCACGACCTTCAGGGCGAGAGGCGCAAGCGGGACGACCTGGGGCGACTTATTTTTTGTCCTGCTCCCGGGGATGGTCCAGCGTTTAGCGCCCAGATCGACTTCCGAGCGCGAAAGCCCGGCCACCTCGCCGCGCCGCTGAAGGGTCAAGAGAGCCAGTTGCAGCGCCTGCGCAGTCGACCGACCCTGCGGGTTCTTCGCCATGTCCACCAGGCCCCACCAGACGAGCTTCAGTTCGTCCTGCGTGGCGACCCGCTCGCGGCTGGCGATACTGGGCCCCGGATAGCCTGCGAGCACGTTGCGCTCGATGAGGCCGCGCTGGAGCGCGAACGCCATGAGGCCCTTCAGCGCCGAGCAGGCGCTTCGCGCCGCGCCTGGCCGGCCCGAGTCCTCGATCTCCTCGACGTAGCGGCGGACCTCTTCCAGGGTCACAAGCCCAATGCTTTTCTTGCCGAACTTCGGCGTCACATAGAGCCTGATCGTCGATTGCAGCCGGACGATCGTACAATCGCGCATCCGCCGCCGCGCATCGGCCATATAGGTCTCCAGCACCTTGTCGACGGTGCGCTCTCTTCGAATAGCGTTCGTGCGGCGCGCCTGCTTGCGCTCCTTGGCAAGGTCCCTGCCCTCAAGCCGCGCGCCGGAACGCACCTTCCCCGCATGGTCACGAGCGGTTTCGGGAAGGACGCCCGGATAGTCGCCGAGTACGACTTCAGTCGGCGAGGCGCCGTCCGGCGTGTAGCGCACCGACCAAGTCTTACGGCCAGACGGCATCACCATGATGGAGAGGCCCGCAATCTCGGTATCGAGAACGCGATAGCGGCGCCCTTCGGGCTGCAAATCCTCGATCGCGCGACGCGTCAATTTGAGCTTGTGATTGGATGGTCTTGGCAACTGATACGCTCCACCGGGTCCCACAAATCCCATTCCTGTCCCATTCGCTGCAAAGGGAGCGGCAGGGAGAGGGAGGGGTTGATAGGGTCGAGCTAGGTGGAAAAACTGAAGCGCGACAAGACCATGCGCCGACGACGCGGAAAAACCGCAAGCTGCCGCAACGCGCATCGAAAAACGGTAATAATTACTCAACGTCACAGAAGACGCAGATCTTGGCTATCGTCTCGCCCGGCACGGATACGT
>CAZHWA010000075.1:0-8093 GCA_964536175.1 uncultured Terricaulis sp.
TATTTTGAGCTTCTCTCCTATTTTAACCTTTTGCCCCTAACTTGAAATGCACCCATCACGAACCTGCACTAAGCGTATGCGATCCCCGTTGTATAATGGCGCGCGGCACGTCAACGGTTACTCGACTCGTCATGTCCATTCTGACCACGCACAATCTCTCCAAAGCCTACGGGCCGGATGACATCTTCTGGGACGTCAGCGTCGAAATCCCACAAAAGGGACGCGTCGCGCTGGTCGGCCCCAACGGCGCAGGCAAGACGACTCTGCTCAATATCCTCGTCGGCCGCGATATTCCCAGCGAAGGCACGGTGCATATCGCGCGCGGCGCTCAGGTCGGCTTTCTACCGCAGCGGCCCGAACTGCTCGGCGAGCACACGCTGTACGAAGAACAGCTCACCGCGTTCCAGCGCCTGCGCGAGATGGAGGCTGAACTCCACGATCTCGCCGGCAAGCTGGAAACAGATCCGGCCGCGATGGAACGTTACGGCGTGCTGCAAGACCAGTTCGAGCACGCCGGCGGCTACACCTACGAACAGCGCATCCGCTTGGTACTGCAAGGGCTGGGGTTCCGGCCGGAGCAGGACACGCTGCGCCTGAGTCAGCTGTCCGGCGGCCAAATGACGCGCGCTCTGCTCGCCCGTCTGCTGCTCGAAGAACCCGACCTGCTGATCCTCGACGAGCCGACCAACCACCTCGATATCGAGGCGATCGAATGGCTCGAAGACTTCCTGAAAAGCTTCCCCGGCGCGGTGCTGGCCGTCAGCCACGACCGCTACTTCATGGACGCCTTCGCCGCGACGGTGTGGGAGATGGAGTTCGGCGTCGTCGAGACCTATCGTGGCAACTACTCGCATTACCTCATGCAGCGGCAGGAACGCTACGAGCGCCGGCTCAAAGAGTACGAGGCGCAGCAGGAATTTCTCGCCAAGGAACTCGACTACATCAGGCGCAATATCGCCGGCCAGAACACACGGCAGGCGAAGGGCCGCCAGCGCCGCCTCGACACGATGATGCGCGGCGGCCGTATCCTCGAACGTCCGCGCGGCAAACGGCGCGAGATGGGCCTGCATCTGCAAGCGGCCCTGCGCAGCGGCGACAAGGTGCTGATGACCGAGGGGCTAGCGGTCGGTTATGACGATACCGGCCCGCTGTTCGAGGTGCCGGACATCACGCTGTATCGCGGCGAAACGGTCGGCCTGATCGGCCCCAACGGCGCGGGCAAATCGACCTTCCTCAAGACGATCACCGAGCAGATCGCGCCGCTGGCCGGCTCGACGCGCTTGGGGGCCAGCGTACAGCTCGGCTACTTCGCGCAGGCGCACGAGGGCCTCGACCCGCGCAAGACGTTGATCGACGAGATCTATCAGGTCAAGCCGATGCAGGTCAGCGAGGCACGCGACTACCTCGCCCGCTACCTGTTCACCGGTGACGACGTGTTCCGCACCGTCGACACGCTCAGCGGTGGCGAGCGCGGCCGTCTGGCGTTCGCCAAGCTGGCGCTGACCGGCGCGAACCTGCTGCTGCTGGACGAGCCGACCAACCACCTCGACGTCGACAGCCAAGAGGTGCTGCAAACCGTACTGGCCGACTTCTCCGGCACGATCATCCTCGTCACCCACGACCGCTATCTGGTCGACGCGCTGGCGACGCAAATCTGGTCGGTGCGCCGTGGCGAGATGACCGTGTTTGAAGGCAGCTACCGGGAGTTTCGCGGTTGGCGAGAGGCACAGGCGGCCCGCGCCGCCGAACTCGCGCAGGCCGCGCGGCCGGTTGAAAAGGCCAAAGCCGCCGCGCAGACCTCCGCCCGCAAGCACGGCCTCAACCCGTTTCAGCTTCAGCGGCGCATCGAGGCGGTCGAGGCGCGCATCGCTGATCTCGAAGGCCGTATCGACACGCTGCACGGTGAGATCGAGCAGGCCAGCAGCGCCGGTGACGCCGGCCGTGTGGCGGATTTGGGCGCGGCTTACACACAGGCCGAGGCCGATCTGCACGAAGCGATGGTCGAGTGGGAAACACTGGTCGAGTGAATCGAGTGAGAAAGATCGCCGGGAGCCGTGTATAACAGCCGATGAATCCGTCTAGGACTACCTCGATGCCGACCGATCAAGGCCGTGCTGGATCGCTCATGGGCCATGTGCGCCGCTGGGCCACCGCGCAAAACGTCATCGCCCTCGTGTTGGTGCTGGCCGCCGTGATCGCTGGCTATCTGCTGCGCTCGGTCGGCCGCAACTGGGACGACTACGTGCAGTTCCACCCCGACGAGCGCTTCTTCACCGGCTACGTCGGCGGGCAGATGGGCCGCACCTTCCTGACCTTCACCGACGGCAGCGAGGCCGAGCAAAACGCCTACTGCCGCGAGCACTACCCGGACAGCAACGGCATTGGCCCGTTCTTCGACGCGCGCTGCTCGAATTACAACCCGCACAACATCGGCGCGGGGCTGTATGTGTACGGCACGTTCCCGCCGCTAACCGCCAACATCATCGCGCGCACGCTGGTCGACATCACCGGCGACGACGTGTATTTTAGCTATGACGGCTTCCCGCTGGTGTGGCGCTTCCTGTCCTCAATTTACGACACGGTGACGATCCTGATCGCGTTCGGCATCGGCTGTCAACTGCGCGGGCGCTGGACGGGCGTGCTGTCCGCGTGGCTGTATGCCGCCGCCGTGCTGCCGATCCAGACCTCGCACTTCGCTACCGCCGAGACGATGACGGCGATGTGGGTCGCGCTGGCGCTGTTCGCTGCGCTGCGTGTGCAGGTCAGAGGCCGCTGGTGGAATTACGCGCTGTTCGGCGTGGCGTTCGGCGCGGCGCTGGCGAGCCGGTTCAATGTGCTGCCGCTGGTCGCCTCAATTCTGGCCGTCACCGCGCTGCGCATGCTGCCCGCGTTCGATGTGCATGTTACGGGGGGCGAACGCCGCCGCATCTTCGTCCATGAGTTCGGCGGGCTGGTGCTGGCCGGATTCCTCACGGTGCTGGTGTTCCGCATCTTCAACCCGTATGCGTTCGTCGGCCCCGGCTTTTTCGGCTTGATCCCCAACATGCGCTGGCTCGACGACCTCAGCCAAGCGCGCTTCGAGACCAGCCCGGCCAACGGATCGCCGCCGCAGTGGCAGTGGATCGGCCGCACGCCGTATCTATACCCGCTGTCCAACATGATCCTGTGGGGCATGGGCATCGCGCTCGGCGCGGCAAGCTGGATCGCCACGGTGTGGTGCACGGTGCGCATCGTGCGCGGTAAGCCCAAGGCGCTGATCGCCCTGCCGCTGGTGGTGTGGGTGATCGTCTACTTTGGCTTCATCGGCGGCAATTTCGTCACCACCATGCGCTACTTCATGCCGCTGTACGCGACGCTGGCGGCGCTGGCGGCATACGGCCTGATCGGCGCGGCGCTGTGGGCCAATCAGCGGCGCTGGCGGCCGGCCGGCCGTGCTGTTCGCCGCGTGCTCGCCTATTCCACGCTGGCGATTGTGCCGGCGTTCACGCTGTTCTGGGGCGTCGCGTTCATCAACATCTACCGTCATCAAGCGACGTTTACGCAGGCCGGCCAGTGGGTGTGGGAAAATCTCCCCGGCGATTTCGCCATGCGGCTCGACGGCGCGCCGGACGACAGCCCGTGGATCAACATCGCGCTGTTCAACACCGACGGCACCAAGAACGAGCCGATCACCAACGCGACTCATATCGCGACATCGTTCAGCCACCGCATCGAGTTCGTCTCGGCGCAGTCTGGCACGATCAGCCGGATCTACGCGCCGCATCTTGGCTTGCGCGATCCGAACATGGGGCCGTCTGCCCTGCGCATCTGGATCACGCCGGCCACCAGTGACGCGCCGCTGGTTGAGACCGTGCTGACCAGCGATTTCCCGTATGACCCTAACGGCGTCGGCGACCCGTACACCATCCCGATCAGCCCGCCGCTGCAAGTGACGGCCGGCGAACGCTACGCGTTCAACGTGCAGGCCGTGTCCGGCGGGCCGGTCGTGTCGTCCGGCGCGTTGATGACGTGGGAAGGCGCGTGGGACGAAGTCGTGCCGCCGCAGGTATGCACCCTGCCGCTGGGCATGACATTGGCCGACGATCCCGCCCCCGGCATCCTCAGCCCGGACGACTGTAATAAGCGCAACACATGGGCGACACTGCTCAACGGCTACGAACTCGACATCGTCTCCGAGGACGACGACCGTAAGCGCGAACACATGCTGCGCGTGCTGAACAACACCGAATACCTCATCATCGGCACCAACCGGCGCTACGATTCGCAGAGTCGCATCGCCCTGCGCTGGCCGATGACCAACCGCTATTACGACGCGCTGTTCAGCGGCGAACTGGGTTACGATCTCGTCGAGGTCTTCCACGAAACGTTCGAACTCGGCCCGATTCGCATCAGCGACCAATACCTGCCGACCTACGACGGCCCCGCGTGGCTCAACGAGTTCGAGGCCGAGGAAGCCTTCCACGTCTACGATCATCCGGCCGTGTTCATCTTCAAGCGCGGCGAGAACTACGATCCACAGCGCACGGCGGACATCCTGAACAGTGTGCCGCTGCAGCGCCCGCCAGCCGTGGGGGGTGGCTCGCAAGGCGACCCGACGCTGATCGGGCCGGTGGTGTGGGACGTGCAAACCGCCAACCAAGCGCCGACCCAGCTGATGCTCACGCCCGACCGTTGGGCGCAGCAGACCTCAGGCGGGACATGGTCGGAGCGCTTCGACCGCGACAGCGTCGTGAACGCACAGCCGGTCGTGACGGTCGTCCTCTGGTACGCCGTCGTCTGGCTGATGGGGCTGGCGATCTGGCCGACGCTGTTCCGCATGATGCCGGCGCTCAGCGACCGCGGCTACGGCTTGGCGCGCACCGCCGCGATGATCCTGATCGGCTTGATCGCGTGGGTGCTGTCAAGCACACAGGTTCCGGCGTGGAACGGGCCCGCCCTGTGGATAATCACGCTGGCGCTGGGCGCGTTCAGCGCGCTTGTCGCGTGGCGCAATCGGGCCGCGTTCGGCGCGTTCGTGCGCGAAAACTGGCGTCTGTTGGCGATCACCGAGATCGCGTTTGTGGCGTTGTTTGCGGCGATGCTGGTGGTTCGGCTGACCAACCCCGATCTGTGGACGACTGGCTTCGGCGGCGAAAAGCCGATGGACATGGCGTATTTCAACGGCGTGCTGCGCAGCACGATCTTCCCGCCCATCGACCCGTGGTTCGCCGGCGGTTACATCAACTACTACTACGTCGGCTACGTGCTGGTCGGCGTGCCGACGCTGATGACCGGCGTCATCCCGTCCATCGCCTACAACCTGATCCTGCCGATGCTGTTCGCCATGACCGGCGTCGCGGCGTTCAGCCTCGCCTTCACGCTGGTCGACCGCTGGCGGGTTCAGCCATCGGCGCCGGAGGTGCGCGGCAAGCTCAATACGCCGCGACGGCTCGGCAATCCGTATATCGCCGGCCTCGCCGCGCTGCTGATGGCGGTCGTGCTCGGCAACCTCGATACGCCGCGCGTGGCGCTCAACGGCTTGGCGCGCCTCGGCGGTTACAACGACCAGTATTCGATGCTCGACTTTATGACCCGCGAACACCGCGATCAGACCGGCGTCGAACCGGAAGGCGACGCGTACATCTCGATTCTGGAGCGCGCGCAGAACGCCTCTGTGACCGAGAACATCCGCTACGAACTGGAGATCGCCTATCAGCAGTGGCGCGCCGTGTTCGAGGGCATCGGCCGGATGTTCCAAGGCGAACGGGTGCCGATCGGCACGGATCGCTGGTTCTGGGCGCCCTCGCGCGTGATCGCCGAGTCGGTCGGCGGCGGCGCGATCACCGAGATGCCGTTCTTCACGTTCGTCTATGGCGACCTGCACGCGCACATGATCGCCATGCCGATGATGCTGTTCGCGGTCGGCTTCGTGCTCAATGAGGTGTTGGTCGCGGGCCGCGAGCCGCGCCGGCGGGTTTGGCGCTGGCTGATGATCGCGCTTGGCGGGGCCGCGGTCGGGTTGTTCCGCGCTGTCAATACGTGGGATTGGCCGACCTTCACGGCGCTCGGCGTACTCGGTTTAGGCTATGCGTGGTGGCTGCGCTGGCGGCGGATTTCGCGCTGGTCGCTGCTCGACCTGCTGCTGACCGACGGCGGATTCCTTGCGGCCGGATGGCTGGCGGCGCGCCCGTTCTCGCAGTGGTACGCCAGCACCTACAACAGCGTCCGTCTGTGGGACGGCACGCAAACGCCGCTGTGGGCGTATTTCGACATTCACGGCCTGTTCCTGTTCGTGATCGTCTCGCTGTTGGTGTGGGAGACGGCGCGCTGGATGGGCGCGACGAAGGTGCGCGCGCTGCGCGGGCGGGCGCTGATGCTGTTGGCCGGCGGCTTGATCGCGCTCGGCCTGCTGCTCGGCTCGGCCGTGGCCGCGCTGGCGAATTATCAGGTGGCGCTGGTGGTCGTGCCGCTGGTGGCGTGGATCGCCGTGCTGTTCTTCCGGCCGGGGCAAAGCGTCGCGCTTCAGTTCGTGCTGGTGATCGCGGCGCTGGCGCTGGCGCTCACGCTCGCGGTCGAGGTGATCGTGCTCGATGGCGACATCGGCCGCCAGAACACGGTGTTCAAGTTCTACATTCAGGTGTGGCTGCTGTTCAGCGTCGCGGCCGGCGCAGGGGCGGCATGGCTGATCCAGTCGGCGGCCCACTGGCGGCGGGCGATCTTTATGCCGTGGGCCGCGGTCGGCAGCCTGCTCCTGATCGCCGCGGCGCTCTTCCCGTTCCTCGCGACGTGGGGCAAGTGGCACTATCGGCTTGCGCCGGAGGTCGGCGTGACGCTGGACGGCGCGCAGTTCATGGCCGCCAAGACCGACTACTTCGAGGGCAGCGTGCCGGAGCTGATCGACATGTCGCTCGATTACGCGGCGATCACGTGGCTGCAAGACAACGTCGCCGGATCGCCGGTCATCATCGAAGGCCGCAGCCCGCAGGAGGAGTATTACTGGGGCGGGCGCATCGCCATCCATACCGGCCTGCCGTCCGTGCTGGGTTGGAACTTCCACCAGCGCCAGCAGCGCACCCTGCCGCAGTTGGGGGAATTGGTGTGGCAGCGCGTCGCCAACATCAACTTCGTCTACAACACGACCGACGCGCTCGCCGCATGGCGGATACTGCGCCATTTCGACGTCGAGTATGTCATCGTGGCCGGGTTGGAGCGCGCCGTGTATGGTCAAGGCGGCGGGCTGGCGAAGTTCGACGCGATGGTGAGCGATGGCTGGCTCGAACCGGCGCTGACGGTAGAGGGGGAAACGCTCGTCTACCGTGTATTACAAGAGAATGGGCCGCGCGTCAGCGTGGCGATGCGATGACGGCGGACGGCGCAGGCGTGATTGACGCGGCAGCACAGAAACCCGTTTTGATGGAGGCGCGGTGATAGGGGAATGGCTCGCCCGTGAGGGCTGGATCGTCGCGAGCTGGTGGCTGATCGCGACCGCTGCTGGCGCGGCGGCGCTGCCGCTGGCGTGGCGGTTCCTCGGCGCGCTGCCTGATCGCGGCTGGCTGCTGGCGCGTCCGCTTGGCCTGCTGACGACCGGCGCGGTCTTTTGGCTGCTGACCAGCCTCGGCTTTTTGCGCAACGAGCCGGGCGCGATGGTGCTGTCCGGGTTGATCGTGTTGGGCGCTGGCATTCTCGCGCTCAAACGCGTGCCGGATCTCAGCGGCAGGCCGGACACGCTGCGGTCGTGGTGGCAGCGCAACCGCTGGGCGGTGATCGCCGTCGAAATCCTGTTCGTCGTGCTGTTCGCGCTGTGGGCCGTCGTCCGCGCACATCAGAACAACGTCGTCACCACCGAAAAGCCGATGGATCTGGCGTTCCTCGCCTCGATCGTGCGCGGCGAGACGTTCCCGCCGCAGGATCCGTGGCTGTCCGGCTATGCGATCAGCTACTACTACTTCGGCTATGTGATCGCCGGCATGTTCACCAAGCTGTCGGGCGTGGTGGCCGGCGTCGGCTACAACCTGTGGACGGCGATGCTGTTCGCGCTCACCGGTGTGACGGCCTTCGGCGTGGTATACAACCTCGTGGGCGTGCGCGGGACGCAGGCCGCCGGCATCGGGATC
>CAZHWA010000076.1:0-8086 GCA_964536175.1 uncultured Terricaulis sp.
AGGCCTCCGATGACGTCGGCTTTGCCGAGATCAGCGGCGACCGTAATCCGATCCATCTATCCGAGCATTTCGCGGCAAAAACGCCGTTCGGCGGACGCATCGCGCACGGGCTCTATACCGCCAGCCTGATCTCGGCTGTAATCGGCACGCGACTGCCAGGCCCCGGCGCCATCTACATCTCTCAAACGCTCAGATTTCTCGCCCCGGTTCGCATCGGCGACATCGTTGAAGCCAGTGTCGAGATCGTCGAACTCAGCGAGAAGGGACGGCGCGGCAAACTCAAATGCGAATGTCGTGTCGGCGAGACCGTCGTCCTCGAAGGCGAAGCCGAGGTTAAGGCGCCAAGCCGATCCCGGCCGGAGGCGTTGACGAAAGGTTAAACGCCGTCCGCGTCGCGTTCGTAAAATATTACCCAGCTTGGGTTATGGACGAGGGGTGTCCAATCTCGACGGCCGCCGCGACCTCTCTCTCATCCGCGCCAGCGGATCGACCGCGCGCGTCCTTAATCTCGCGCTGGTCTATGAGCGCTACGGCGAAACGGAAGAATACAACAAGGCGCCGCTGTTCCAGACCAAGCAGTTGAATCGGGCGCTCTTGCTGAAGCATGTCTTGCGCAGCCACGAGCGCGACCTGTTCGACCGGCCGGTCTCGACTGCGACCAAGGTCATTCTGCCGTATTCGATAAAGGAGCTGGAGCTCGGCGGCATATCGATCTTTGTTGGCGAACGCCGCTACGAAAAGATGCTCAAGGGCGCTGTGCGCGGCGACCAGGATCCGGTCGCCTTTGAGAACGACCTCGACCTCTTGCGCACGCTATCGAGCCTGCCGTCGTTTGACCCCTTCTTGATGCGGGAAAGGCTGCGGCACGCCGGCGCGGAGCCGGCGCGCTGCTATTTCGACCTTGCCGAGGCTGATGTTGCGCGGATGCGCGCCTTCGTCAGCAAGGAGATCGCACAGCTCATCGAACTCGCCTTCTCCACCGGCGGGCGGGGCGGGGGCGATCTCTCTACACGGCTGGCCGAGAAGCTGATGACGGACGAGACCGCCAAATCGCTCGATCCGCTACGCGAGACGCTGCGCCTCTCAGGACAGGAATATATAGAAGGCGTGTTCGCCTGGAAGGGATTCCTCTACTACAAGTGGCTACTCGATGAATTCAAGCCGCAGCTCGCCGACTTCAAACCGCGCTTTGCCGGTTGCCGCATCTTACGCGCATCCGAAGCCGACAAGCGCGAGATGGCGGAGATGCGCAAGCGCATTCTGAATCTGATGCAGGCCGCAAATGCACGCGTTGAGGAGTCGCTGCAGGAGTACGGCGCTGCATTCGCTTCCTTGTCGGAAGGTCAGCCAGGCGCCTTCCGCGCATTTCTCCTGAAGGCGCCGTCCATGTTCATTCCGATCGGTGAGGCGGTCGGAGTGATCAAGCACATCCACTCGTTCTGGTGCTTCCGCTTTCCCAATGCAGGCATTCCGATGCTCGACGCGGATGAGGCATTGGAGATGTTCCACGAATTCGAGACGACCTTGACCGGCGTCCAGTTCGTCAGCCGCGCCGACACGCAGGCCGCCTGAATCACTCGATAAGCGCGCGACGCGCCTCGACTACATCCTGCGCCATCTGGCGGCGCAGAGCGTCGAGGTCTGGGAAGTTCTCCTCATCCCTCAGGAAGGCGATCAGCTCGACCTCGATCCGCTTGCCATAGAGGTTGCCGCTGAAGTCAAGCAGGTGCGCTTCCAAGATAGGCGCCGGCAGCGCACCGACCGTCGGATTTACCCCGATGCTGGCAACCCCGGGCAGCAATACGCCGTCGCCCAGATCTATGCGTACGGCATAGACGCCAAAGCGGGGGCGCACATAATCGCCCAGCGCCAGATTGGCGGTGGGGCACCCAAGTTTGCGTCCGCGCTCAAAACCGCGCAGCACATCGCCTTCAATCGCCCAAGGGCGGCTTAGCATTCGCCGGGCGTCGCCTAAGTCGCCGCGTGCAATGGCGTCGCGAATGGCGGTGGAGGAAATCTTCCGGCCGCCATCCAGCTTTGGCGACACGGCTTCGACCGTGAAGCCCAGCTCGGCGCCAAGCGCGCTTAGGCTGGCCGCATCGCCCATGCGGCCGCGCCCGAAACGGAAATCCGCGCCGACGCTGACATGAGCCGCGGCCAACAAATCGCGCAGCACGCGTTCGGCGAAAGCGCGGTCAGTCGATTTCGCCAGCGCTGCATCGAACTCGATCTCAAACAACTCGGTAACACCGGCGGCGGCGAGCGCCCGAGCACGCTGACGCGGCGTTTGTAGACGAAACGGCGGCAGCTCGGGGTTAAAGAAACGCCGCGGGTGCGGCTCGAATACCGCGGCGCCGGCTGCGATGCCGCGGGCTCCAGCCACCGCGCGCGCCGCCGCGATCACCGCTTGGTGCCCGATGTGAACTCCGTCAAAATTGCCCAGGGCGATCGCCGCGCCGCGCGCGTCATCGGGCACACTGCTCCCCGGCTTTGCTGCTGCCATTCGTTCACAAACTCTTTCGCGAGTCCGCACAACGTGCGCACATTCATTGCCAAAGCGTGAGCGGAAGCCGCGCTGCGGACTTAGCGTTCACCCATGCTTAAGCGCTGTTTTACCGAAAATTCTCAGCTCTTTGCTATCGGTAATCTTGAAGAACAGGCGCTAACGTCGGCTCATGCAGCGCCGCCTGCCCGCCCACCGCGGGATTGGCGGCGCGACACGACCGTCTTTCCCGGGCGCCCCAGGTAGCTGGCGAGGCCATGACCGCTGTGACGTCGATGCCGATTTTGATTGTGGACGACTACAACACGATGATCCGCATCCTGCGCAATCTCCTGCGCCAGCTCGGTTTCGACCATATCGACGAGGCGAACGACGCTCCTGCCGCCCTCGCCAAGATGCGCTCCAAGGACTATGGGCTCGTCATTTCGGACGCCGGTATGACGCCGATGAGCGGGTTCGAGTTCCTGCAGTGCGTTCGCGCCGACGAACGTCTGAACCGCACGCCTTTTCTGATGGTGGCGAACGATGTGAGTGAAGGGGAGGCCGCGACAGGCGCATCTGGCTACATTCTCAAGCCCTTCACGGCGCAATCGCTCAAGGCCAAACTGGCGCCGGTGATCGGCGCCTTCTGATCCGCCTAGATTGCAGTTTGTCCGCCGTCGATCACGAATGTCTGACCGGTGGCGAACGCGCCTGCTCTTGAGGCCAGAAACACCGCCATGCCGGCGATCTCATCCGGCTCGCCGATGCGCTTCAGGCAGGACTGCTCAGTATAGGATTTGAGGATTTGCGGATTCTCCCATAGCGCTCTGGCGAAGTCCGTGCGGATGAGGCCCGGGGCGATTGTGTTTACCCGCACATTGTCCGCCCCGAATTCGAGCGCGAGATTGCGCGCGAGCTGCATGTCGGCGGCTTTTGAGATATTGTAGGCGCCGATCACCGGCGAGCCCTTCAAGCCGCCGATCGACGAGATGACGATAATCGAGCCGTCTTTACGCTTGCGCATCTGCGGTGCGACCATCTGGATGAGCCAGTGATTGGAAACGATATTGTTCTGCAGGATTTTGTTGAACTGCTCGTCGGTCATATCGCCCATCGGCCCGAAGTAGGGGTTGGACGCGGCGTTGCAGACGAGGATGTCGATCTGTCCCAAGGCGCGCTGGGTTTCCTCGACGAGATCTCGCAGCGCCTCCTTGGCCGCGATATTGGCTGGAATGGAGAGGGCGGCTTTGCGTCCGACTGCATCGTTGATTTCCGCCGCGGCGGCTGTGCAGGCATCGGACTTGCGCGAGGAGATGACCACATTGGCGCCATGCTCGGCCAACCGGTGGGCGATGGCTTTGCCGATGCCGCGCGACGAGCCCGTGACGATGGCGTTCTTGCCGGTGAGATCGAACAGATTGGCCATTGCGCTTATCCCCCTATTCATCGGCCAACGGCGTTCAACGTTGCCGCAGCGTGAGCAGGCACTCTAGTCGCCGCCATGCGCGCAGGTCTAGGTTGACGTGGGAGGAAGCGGGATGAAGCGATGGTGTGCGGCAGTCATCGTGCTGGCGTTGGCGGCTTGCCAGCCGTCCGATCCGCTGGCGCAGGACCGCGCCGCTTGCCGAGCGGCCGATCGCGCTGGCGAAGAGCGTGTCGCGGCCTGCACGCGGCTGGTCGAGAGCGGTCAATTGGAGGGCGGCGAACGCGCCGAGGTTCAGGCGCTGCGAGCCGACGCGCATTACGCCGCCGGCGCCGTAACGCCGGCGCTGCGTGATTACGAGGCGGCGCTGCGCCTCGATGAAAACAATCGCCGCGCGCTCGAAGGCCGCGCGACGATCCTGCTTGCAAGCGGCCAATTGGATGCGGCCGAGGCGCTCATCGACCGGCTGATTTCTGCTGGCGCCGCGAACGCCGGCGCTTTGCGCATGAAGGGGGACATCGCCCTGCAACGCGGCGCCTACAGCGATGCGATCGAGCATTATGATGACGCGATCGCCGCCGATGGACGCCTGGCCCTGGCCTACGCGCACCGCGCCCGCGCAAAGGAGCGGCTCGGCGATCTGACGGGTGCACGCGCCGATTATGGATCGGCGGTCGGGATCGACGGGGCCTTGGCGGAGGCCCGCGCAGGCCGCTGCTGGCTCAGTCTGCGCGAAGGGCGCGACCTCGAGCAGGCGCGCAACGACGCCGAAGCGGCGGTCGCTGCCGAACCGCGCCACATGGAGGCGCAATTGTGCCGCGGCATACTGCAGCTGCGCGGCGGCGAGTGGGCCAATGCGCGGCGCGCCTTCGAGGCCGCCCTGGAGATCGAACCCGGCAACCCGATCGCCCTGTTCGGGCGCGGCGTGGCGCGACGGCGCAGCGGCGACAGTGACGGTCGCGAAGACATGAATCAGGCGCGCGATTTCGACCGCCACATCGGCGCCGCGTTCGACGGTTGGGGTGTGGAGACGTATTGAGCTGCGAAAGGTTAAGCCAGCATCCGCATCGCATAGGTTGCGCGCACTCCGGCTTCGCGCTGCGCCGCTTCCACTTTTTTCCCATCGATCCGGCCGTCGCTCCACAGCGACTCCGCGTGCATGCCGGAAGCGATGAAGATGCTGTCGAGCTTTTGCGCATTCGCGCCGGCGATATCGGTGGGAAGGCCGTCGCCAATGGCGAGGATGCGCTCTCTCGAAACAGCCCGCGCTCCGGCGCCGGCCAATTCCCGATACGCGAGTTCATAAATTGGCGCGCAGGGCTTGCCGGCCATCACGACGCGTCCGTCCATCGCTTCGTAATCGCGCGCCAGCGCGCCAGCGCACCAGATCAGCTTGTCGCCGAATTGGACGACAATGTCCGGATTAGCGCATAACAGTTCGAGATCGTACCCGCGCGCGCGCTTCAATATGTCGGCGTAATCGGCGGGCGTTTCGTCGTCGCGCTCAAGGCCTGCCACGGCAAGAAAACGCGCCTCATCCAGCGGCGCTTCTTCCAGTCCAAGGCCCTCCCAGAGCGGCTTGTCGTAATCGCCGCGGCCGATTTTGAACATGGGACCGGGGGCGCGCGCTGCGAGTTCGGCGCGAATCGCGTCGCCCGATGTGACAATCGCATCCCACGCATCGCGCGGCACGCCGATGCGGTCGAGCTGCGGGGGGATGGACCAGCGGGGCTTGGGTACGTTGGTCAGCAGGATCACAGCCTTGCCGTCGGCGCGCGCGCGCTGCAGCGCGGCGATCGCCCCGGGGTAGGGGACGCGGCCGTTGTGAACGACACCCCAAAGATCGCAGAACACAGCGTCGTAATTAGATGCGACCTCGTCGATGCTTTCCAGGAGCCGCGTCACGTCAGCAACTCCGCTATGTGCGCGGCATCGGCGTCGGTCTGCTCTGCTCCGGACTCGAAGCTGGACGAGAGCACAAGGTCCGCGAACACGCGCTGCGGCTCGACATGGGCGTCGTGCATCGGCCTTACGCTGGCAAAAAATTGGCTCAGCACCGCGCGCGTGCTGCGTCCGCGCAACTCCACATCTCGGATGACGCGGCGGCCAAGCCGCAGCGCTTCGTCGGCATCGATAAATACCTTGAGGTCAAAGAGTGCGCGCAAATCAGGCGAAGCAAGGAGGTGGATGCCTTCCACGATCAACGCGTGCGCATGCACGATCCGCTCGACCTGCGGCTGGCGGCGGTGGCTGACGAGATCGTACACGGGCTTATCGAACGCTGCTCCGCTGCGGGCCAACTGCAAATGCGCGAAAAGCAGGTCGTGCTCCTTGGCTTCCGGTGCGTCGAAATTGTAGGTGGCGGCGTCGAAGTTCGGGACGGTGGAGGAGCACCGGTAATAGTCGTCCTCGGCGAGCACCACGGCGCCTTCGCCGAGCCGTTTGGCGAGCGCGTGCGCCAGCGTGGTTTTTCCAGCGCCCGAACCTCCGGTGATGGCGACGATCTTCATCTAGCCGATAGTGAGTAGCGAATAGCGAGCGGGTACGCCAGGGCGCGAGAGCGCCCTATTCGCTACGCGCCATTCACTATTCGCTTAAGCAACGCCGCGCTGTTGCTTGAGATAGAAATCCTTCGGAGGAGCGGTCTCTTCCATGAGGCTTTCTTTGATGGCGCGAGGAGCGCCGAACAGGTGGCCCTGACCATAGGGCACGTCGAGATCGAGCACTTCGAGCACCGCGTCTTCGCTCTCGATGCGCTCGGCGATGAGATCGACGCCGTAGCGCTGGAACACGGCGGCGATGTCGGCGGCAGCGATTTCACGCGTGATGGCTGAGCGCGGACGCACGCCGCCGCGCACGATCTGCTCGACGAGCATGCGCGCCGGAATCTTGGCGTAGCGGACGCCCGAACGCTCGAGATCGGGCAGGTCGATTTCGGCGGATGTGATCTTGTCGATCGAGAAGCGGAAGCCGAGATCGACCAGTTTTCCCATGGCGCGCGCTTCTACCGACGTGCGCCGCTCGTACGCGGCTTGCGGAATCTCGAAAATGACGCTGCCGGCGAGGTCGCGGTTATCGCGCATGAAATCCAGGAATTGCGGGAAAAAGTGCTCGTCGGCGAGCGCTGTCGGCGAGAGATTGCAGAAGATGCCGATGCGCCGGTCCTGCTTCATCAATTTGCGGACGATCTGGACGCAGCGGAACAGCAGCACATTGTCGATGGTCGTCATTAGCCCGGCCTGCTCGGCGGCGGGAATGAATTCCTGCGGCAGGATGAGGCGGCCGGTGGCGTCCTTGAGCCGCGTAAAACCTTCGTAGAAGGCGGTTTTGCGCTGCGGCAGCTGCACGATGGGCTGCAGGTGCAGTTCGATGCGGTTCTCCACCAACGCTTCGCGCACCAGGTCCATCGGTCCGCGTGTTGGATCCGAATGCAGCGGCGTAACGTTCGGCGCCGCCTGGATTTGCGAAAGACGCGCGTCGAGCGTGGCGCCGAGTTTGTCGACGATCTGGTCGATGAGCTTCAATTCGATCGGCGGCGCGGCCGGCTGTGTTTCGATCTGCGGCGACGAAGGCGCGGCAAAGGCAATCTGCGCTTCGAGCGAATCCATGCGCGTCTGCATCGCCTCGATGTCGGCGCGGATTTCGCGGTGGGCGCCGCGCAAGCGCTCGCTGTCGGCGCGCATGCGTTTTTCCACCCCGCCGATGCGGCCGGCCGCAGCGCTAGCGGAAATGCCCGCGTGCGTCACCGCGCAGGCGCAGAAGAGGCCAATGCCGCCAAGAAATGCGCCGCCAAGGTCTTGGCCGCCTACCTGTTGCAGCGCCAAGCCCACCGTAAGCGAGATCGTCGCGTAGGCGAGATAGAGCAGCACATGGGTGATGATAGGCATTATTTGCCGTCCGAATCTCAGATTGCACGATGGGACGGCCCGCCCGGTTGACGGACCCTTAACCAAGCGAGCAATGCACTTGACAAATTAATGTAACACGATAAGAAATTATCGTGGACATTTGAGGGAATGATGGGCCAGGACGTCAACGTCCCGCTGGCGCGGGCGCAGGAGCAGGCAAAGGCTGCGCATTTCTTCGTTTCGGTGGCGGTGTTCATCCTGGCGCTGACAGCCGGCGCCGACGTCGTGTTTCCGTTCGCCCGCGGCCTGCAGGCGGGGGAGGCGGGCACC
>CAZHWA010000077.1:0-8057 GCA_964536175.1 uncultured Terricaulis sp.
AGCCACGCGCGGTGTTGACGCTTATACGTCATCTCATCCTGCACCAACGCGGCAGCTCGACGTCCCTCGCCCCCTTATCCCCTCTCAGCAAGGGAGAGGAGGAAGCGCGCACGACGCGTTCAGCAAGGCGATTGTGCAGATCGAACCGCAACTAGGAGCGCCTGCGCTCACATTGCTGACGGAGTATCCCATTAGCGAAGCCGCGCTCGCGCGGCGCTGTGCGTACGACCACAGCGTGGCGGAGCGGTTTGAACTTTATGCGTGCGGCGTGGAGCTGGCGAATGGCTTCGGCGAACTGACCGATCCCATCGAACAGCGCGCTCGCCTGATCGAGGCGATGGACGAGAAAGAGAGGCGTTATGGCCAGCGCTGGCCGATAGACGAGGATTTCCTCGCCGCACTCGCGCACATGCCGCCGGCGAGCGGCGTCGCCCTCGGGTTAGATCGCTTGGTGATGCTGGCGACTGGCGCGCGCCGCATCGATGACGTGCTGTGGACGCCGCAATGAGTACACGTCGGTACCGTCTCATTCTCAAGGACAAGGGGAAAGAGTTTTCCCGCGAGATCAACCTCAACAACGACGGCCCAGTCGTTTATTTCCTCAATTGGGTGGAAGGCGAGTACGGCTTCGAGACAACGATCAAGGAAATCTGGTGGCTCCGCGACGATGGGGTCGAGGAGCAAATTCGATGATCCGCGACGCTGCACCGCGTGATTACGCCGCCATCCGTCAGATTCTGCGCCATGCTTTCGCAAGGGACGACGAAGCGAATCTGGTGGAGCAACTGCGCGCGGATGGCGAGGCGCTGGCGGAACTCGTTGTGGCGAGCGACAGCGCATTGCAGGGCCACATCCTCTATTCGCCGCTCGCCATTACGCGCGCTGGCGAAACGCTACGGGCGGCGGCGCTGGCGCCGGTGGCGGTTTTGCCCGCATTTCAAAGCAAAGGTGTCGGCGGCGCGTTGATCAGGGCGGGGAATGCGCGGTGCGCTGCGCTAGGGCTGGAGGCGATCGTTGTATTGGGACACTCAGACTACTATCCCCGCTTCGGTTTTTCAGCGCAGACCGCGAGATCGCTGCAAGCTCCGTTTTCGGGCTCGCATTTCATGGCCCTGGAGCTGAAGCCGGGCGTACTGAAAGGCGGAGGCCGCGTGCGCTACGCAAGAGCATTCGGAGTGTGATGTGAGCGCGAAAGTAAAACCCGATCCGCTGGCGGCAGTCGCAACGCGCTACGCCGTCGCGATCACTCCGGCGATGGAAGCGCTGATCGACGCGAACGATTCAGCCGATCCGATCGCCGCGCAGTTCCGCCCGGATGCAGGCGAACTCGAGATCGCACCGGACGAACTGAATGACCCTATCGGCGACGACGCACACGCCCCTGTAAAGGGCGTGGTGCACCGCTACCCGGACCGCTGCCTCTTGAAGCTGGTGCATGTGTGCCCGGTCTCTTGCCGCTTCTGCTTCCGACGCGAGATGGTAGGGCCACAAGGCGACGGCACGCTGACGGGCGCAGAACTGGACGAAGCGCTCGGCTACATCGCGGCGCATTCGGGGATTTGGGAAGTCATCCTCACTGGCGGCGATCCGTTTCTTATCTCCGCGCGTCGCGCGCGCGAGATCACGGCGCGGCTGGCCGCGATTCCACACGTGAAGATCATCCGCTGGCACACCCGCGTGCCGGTGGTCGACCCGCTGCGTGTAACGCCTGACCTCGTCGCCGCATTGCGCGCCAGCGGCGCGACGACCTACGTCGTGCTGCACGCGAACCATCCGCGCGAAATCACCGAACAGGCGCGCAGCGCCATCGCCCGCATCGTCGATGCGGGCGTGCCGATGCTGTCGCAGACCGTGCTACTCAAGGGCGTGAACGACGACGCCGATACGCTGGAGGCGCTGATGCGCATCCTGGTCGAGGCGCGGGTGAAGCCGTATTACTTGCACCATCTCGACAAAGCGCCTGGCACGTCACACTTCCGTTGCTCGATCGCCGAGGGCCAGGGCCTGATGCAAGCGCTGCACGACCGCGCCTCGGGGCTGGCGCAGCCGGCCTATGTGCTCGACATTCCCGGCGGCCACGGCAAGGCGCCGCTGACGCCGCCGAGTTTGCGCAAGACAATGGACGGTTACGAGGCGCGCGACCGTGCGGGCGTGTGGCGACCCTACAAGGGCGACGGCTAGCCGCTGCCCACCGCCGATTTCGCCGGCTCGCCGAGCGCCACGAACAAAGCCGCGAGTATCAGGAGCGCCGCAGCGGCGAACGGCGCGCCCGTGCCGATCGCATCGAACAAGGCGCCGGCGCCGAGCGGTCCCGCGACCCGACCCAACGCCCCGGCCGATTGTGAAAGTCCCATGACGGCGCCGCGTTCGCCGTCGGCGGCCTGCTCGGCGATCAGCGCATTGAGCGCCGGCGTTGCAAGGCCCAGCCCGATAACCAAAGAAACTAAGGACGCGGCCATCGTCGTGGGCTGGTGCGAGACGGCAAGGCCGCCGAAGCCCGCCGCAAACAGGGCAAGGCCGATCAGCAACGTGAGCCTTTCGCCGAGGATGCGCGCGGCAGCGCCCGCGCCGCCGCCCTGCAGCACCACAGCGCCGGCGCCGAGCGCGGCCAGCGTCCAGCCGACTTCGCGCGGTCCCCAGCGCAGTTCGGCCTCGGCCCAAAGGCCAAACGTCGTCTCCATCAGCGCCTGCGCAGCGATCATCAGGAACATGACGGCGATGAAGCGCGCCAGGACGGGCCGTGTCGCCAGCAGCGCCAGACGGCGTGGCTGGGCGGTCCGGTCAAGCGCGCGCACGTCCTTCGGCAAGCTCTCGCGAAATAACAAAAGCGCGGCGACGGCGGCCGCGGCCGCCAGCCCCGCGGAGGCGAAGCAGACCGCTGCGAATTGCGCCCGATTGGGCGTATCGCCGACGAGCAACGCGCCCAGCGCCGGCCCGGCTATGAAGCCAAGTCCCACGGCCGCGCCCAGCAGACCCATGTTTCTTGCTCGGGTCCTGTCATCGGCAAGATCGGCCGCCGCGGCGAACGCGGCGCCGACATTGCCGGCCATCAGTCCGCCGAACAGGCGCGCCGCGCCCAATTCCTCGACGCTGCCGGCGCGCGCGAGCCAGAGATAGGAGATGACGCTGCCGATAAGGCCCAGGATCAAAATGGGCTTTCGTCCGACGCGATCGCTCAGCCGGCCCCAGAACGGCGATGAAAGCAGCTGACCCAACGAGTAAGCGCCCATGGCGATGGTGGTCGCGGTGGGAGACGCACCCACTTCGAGCGCCAGAAACGGAAATATCGGCAAGAAGACGCCAAAGCCGGTCATGCCGATCAGCACCACGCCGATCAGAGCGGCCAACGAACGCCCGTTGGGGGAGGTCATGCGTGGGGCAGTAAGGTACTGGCGCAAGAGAGCAATAGGACAATCGCGCCCTACCGCCTGATTCAGGCGCTGGCGCGAATCGGCGCCGGCGCAGCCGGATTGAGGTAAGGCCGCAGATCGGCCCAGGCGATCGTCACCTCAGTTCCGCCGTCCGCGTGCGAGCCGCCGAAGGAAAGCGGCGGAAACAGGATGGTGAGGCCACGTTCGGTCACCAGCCACAGATGCGGCTTGGTCGCGGTCTCGTACACGTCGCGACGCGGCGGGAAGTTCTGATAATCCGGAAATTCGCGGGCGATCATTTCAACCGCACGGTTGGTTATGAATTCCTCCCAGCCGGAGCCGGCCTGGAAAACATCGTCGGCCCGGAGCAGGCGCCCCTCTTCCATGAGTACGGTCACAGCGTTCATGGTGTTGGTGACATTGGCCGCTGCGAGCGCCTCGACCGACTTCACAAAACGAACCGAGACGACTTCCGATCCCGCATAGGCAATATTGTAGTCCACGGTTTCACTGGCGCCGTCCTGCAGCCGGAATTCGGGTTGCTGCGCAACCAGTTCGTTGAAGCGGCGAACGGCCGGGGTCTGTGGGCCGTCGATCCGCGGAAAGCGGATGTTTCGTTCAACGGCCGTCCCCTGCACAGCAGCGCCCGCCGCTGCGAACTCGGCCACGGCCGGGGCAGCGTCGACCAGCTCCATGCGCTGGAAGGTATAGCCGCCAATTTGCTGAACGGCGGTGTCGACCTCCTGCAGCCGCGAGCGGAATCGGCTTTGCAGGCAGCGTTGCTGTTCGTCGGTTGGCGTCGCTGTGGGGTCAAGGATGCCGCATGTGATGCGGGCCGCCTCGCGCCAGCGGTTCTGGTTTTGCACCAGCAGCTGGGCGCCGGCGTCCGAGACGTTCACCGACTCGCTCACCAGCGCTTCCCGCACCTGGCTGTCGATCGCGGACAGCGTACGATCTTCGCACACGTGCTGGGCGAATCCTTGGGCATTGGTGCAGATGTCGAGCGCTTCGGATACGCGTTCGGCCGAACTCGCCTCGGTTTTGCCGCCGCCGCCACGCTCGCCGCACGCGCCGAGCGCGAGCGACACGCAACCAATGACGGCGATCCCGACTCCGCGAGCCGACATGAATCCTCTGCCCTCTGCGCGTCCCATTTTCTTGTGCCACACAAGTAAGGCGGCGTCACGGCCCATCGCGCGCAACGGCTGCATGACGCAGGCCGATCATGCGCCTAGATAGCCTGGATGCCAGTTTCGGAACGCTATCGCCCAGCGCCACTGTTCCAGGACTTGGGGCCCGATTTTGCCGATCCGGTGGCGCCGGCGCGGTTTCCACAACATCTTTTGCGCTATCGCAATCGCGAGTGGGCCGCCAAAGTCGGCCTCGATACGCTAACCGAGCCCGAGTGGCAGGCGCACTTCGCGCAGTTCGCGCCGCTGCCGGACAACATGCGCCAGCCGCTGGCGATGCGTTATCACGGCCACCAGTTTCGCATTTACAATCCCGATCTCGGCGACGGTCGCGGCTTCCTCTTTGCGCAAATCAGGGACGATGCTGGCCGTCTGCTCGATCTGGCCACCAAGGGATCGGGCCAGACGCCCTATTCGCGCTTCGGCGACGGGCGGCTGACGCTCAAGGGCGGCGTGCGCGAGGTGCTCGCGGCCGAGATGCTGGAGACGCTCGGCGTTTCGACCTCCAAGGCCTTCTCGCTGTTCGAGACCGGCGAAGCATTGACCCGGGGGGACGAACCCTCGCCAACGCGGTCGTCGGTGCTGGTGCGACTCGGATATAGTCACATCCGCTTCGGCACGTTCCAGCGGCTGGCCTTTTTCGAGCGGCCCGAACTCATTCGCCAGCTGATCGATCACGTCGTCGAGGTCTATTACCCTGAACTAGCGCACGCCGAGGGCGTAGCGCGTGCGGCCGCCATGTTTGGCGCCGTGGTGGAGGCGAACGCGCGGCTCGCCGCCAGCTGGATGGCCGCCGGCTTCGTGCATGGCGTGCTCAATACCGACAATCTGAACGTCACCGGGGAGAGCTTCGATTATGGCCCCTGGCGCTTCCTGCCGCACAGCGACCCTTCCTTCACCGCCGCCTACTTCGACGAGACCGGGCTTTATGCCTTCGGACGCCAGCCCGAGGCGGTCTCCTGGGCGCTGGCGCAACTGGGCGGCGCGTTGACGCTCGTCTGCCCGGCCGCCGAACTCGAGCAACAAATGACGCGCTTTTCGCCCGCCTATCAGCAGGGGTTGCGCGCCGGCATGCTCAGGCGGCTGAACCTCAGCTCCGGAGAACTGGCGGCGGACCTTCAGTTTCTGCAAATCGTGTTTGACTGGCTCACACAGAGCCAGGCCTCCTGGGATCAGTTCTTCCACGATTGGCGCAGCGGCGACGCCAGCAGCGCGCGCGCACAACAAAGCCCGCAGGCCGCGCTTTATGAAGCGCCTGAATTCACGCCGGTGCGCGAGGGATTGACTGCTCGCACACCGAGCGCAGGCGATGAGCTGCTGGCGCATCCCTACTTCCAACGTCGAACACCGCACACGATGCTGATCGACGAGGTTGAAGCACTCTGGGCGCCGATCGCGGAGGCTGACAACTGGAGCTTGTTCGAGGCCAAACTCACCCAGCTGGCGGAAATGCGAGACGCCCTTCGGCTGTCGCCGCACCCCCCGGTCAGCGTCTGACAAACCCTTCTTTGTGGGTCATGCGCGCGACGTCCATTGCAGCGCGCACCTGCACCACGTCGTTGTACTTATCGGCCTCGGTGAGCGCGTCCCAGGGGACCAGCTTGTCGTGTATCATGAGGTCGTTGTTGCGTGCTTCTCCCGACGTTGTCGGGCGCCATCCTGACATCAACCGCTCGGCGATCCAGCGATCATGCTCACGCCGCGCCAGTGCATCTATCCGCTCGTCCGGCGCCGCCGGAGAGGTATCGCCGCGCTCTCCCTTCTTCGCGGCGCGCCATCCCGCATCCCAGACCTTCACCATGGCGCTATCGGCCATGGCGCGATTGGCCGCCCGGTACGTTTCGAGCACGTCGGCCCAGTCGCGCATCGCCGCCTGCAATTCCTTCATGCTCATGGCGTCTTTCTTGCCAAGCCCCTTGTTGTAGTGCTCGTGCGCGACCGCGGCGCCGCGGTCGAGCTCACCGTCGATGATGCGCGCGCGCGTAGCGTTGACCTGATGGGCGCCGAACGCCTGCAGATAAGCGTCTAATTCTTCGGTTTCGTCGCCGCGCGCATATTGTTGCGAGAACTCCGACTGGCTGCTCTCGCGCATAAAGATCGGGACGGGCCAACGCAGACCGTGATTGCAGGCGCGCTTGAGCGCGATGGCAAGGTGAATGTTGCCGGGGTCGGCGCCGGTTGAGACGACAATCGCCGTCGGCTTGCCGCGCTGGCGTTCAACCTCGTCTAGCAGTTCGGCGCCGACGGAGGCCACATCCCAATTGAACGGCAGAAAAGCGACATCGGCAGTCCAGAGCTCCGGGTGCTGAAACGCCTCCCGGTGATGGGCGCGGAAGCCCGCTTCCGCCGTTTGCGGATCTGGCGCAAGCACGGTGAGACGCGGCGGCTCGAAGTGTGCCGACCACAGGCTCACCAAGACCCGCTCCGCTACCGCCGTCGCGCCGGCGTCGAAACCGAAGAAGACAATGTGAACGCGATTCTGCCCGAGCTGCTGAGCCAGCGACAACAGCGTCAGGCTTTCCTGCTGAACGAGGCCGCGCGCAGCCATTTCTTCGAGCGAGAACGGTTTAGGATCGATCGCCACCGCATGCTTCTTCTGGCGCATTTGCGTAGAGCGCATCTCGCGCGCCTCCCTCAGAAGCAGGGGCGAGCGCGTTGCAACATGGACGCCGATCGGCGGTTTGCGGCGGGCCCCGCCGACCAGACGGCGCACGGCCGCCTCGATCTGCAGGTTTGCGGTATCGTCTGGCTCGAAAGCGACGACATGGGCAGCGTGGGCGGCGCGCGCGCTGCGCAAGGTATCGATGTGCGTGGCGTTGCCTTCGAGTACAATCACCCCGTTGCGACGCAGGCCCAACGCGGTTTCCTGTGGCAGACCTTCGGCAATCAGAATTACGGAATCGCGGGCGTCGCGACAATCCAGGGCCAGCGACAGCGCTGCCGGGCTGTCGCCGGCGATCACGACATGGCGGGCGGCGCCGAGATTGAAGATGCGGGCGAGCGAACGGCCGAGCTGGCCGGAGAAGGCGAACAACAGTCCAACCACCGGCGCCGCCACCGCAGCAAAGCGCACCAGCTGCAACGTCGGATCGAGTTCGCCGGCGCCCTCGCCGAAATACGCGTCCCACATGCCCACGGCGCTTAGCGTGAGGTAAATCGCTTGCGGCGCGTCCTCGCCTTCCGCGGTCCAGTACCAGAGACCGCCGCCGATCCAGATCAGCGTCAGCAGAATAAGAACGCCCCAGCGAAATGTGCTCGCGCGCGTGTGCGAGAGCGCGGTAAGGCCCGCGGCGGCCTCCGACCAGCCATTAGCGTAGCGATGCGCCATGTCTTCTCCGCCGTCCCGCAGCGCCCGCATGATGCGCCGCGGCCGCGGCAAGGTCCAGCCACGGCAAAAGCGGTTGCGGCGCACGGACAATTTTCTTAGCTCATACGCGCCAAGCGGCCCCGTAGCTCAGCTGGATAGAGCAGCTGCGTCCTAAGCAGACGGTCGGGA
>CAZHWA010000078.1:0-8012 GCA_964536175.1 uncultured Terricaulis sp.
ACCGCCCCGCCCTGCCCGCGCCGGTAGCGCTCGGGATACTCGCGCGCATCGCGCAGCGCCGCCTCGAACGCCGGCCACAGCGCCGCCCGGGAGGAGCCGGTGCGGTTGGCGCCGGTCTCGCCCAGCTCCACCACCATGAAGGCGCGCGGGCGGAAGACGCTGTCGGGGCGCCCCCCGAGCGCCACCAGCGCGCCGCGCCCTCCGAACAAGGTGTCGGTGGACGAGGGCGCGATGGCCGCGCGCGTGACGCCTTCCATGCGCGTCACCGGCACGGCGCTGACCCCGGGATTGAAGGCGCGCCCGGCGTCGGCGGCGGCCGAGATGAGATCGCCTTCGACGCTCGCGTCATTCGGCGCGCCCGAACCGGAGATTTCCGAGAGCCCGACTTCGCTCATCGCCGCGAATACGCCGGGCGTGACGAAACGGCCCTGCGCTTCGATGACGCGCGCACCGCGCGGGGGGGCGATGTCGGCGCCGACAGCGCGGATGCGGCCATCGACGATCAGCACGTCGCCGTTCTCGATTGCGCCCGCGCCGGCGTTGGTGACGACGCGGCCGTCACGGATGAGGATGGTTTGCGCAGCGGCCGGCGTTGCGAGCAGGAGCGTGAACAGGAGCGCGGTCAGGAACCTCATGGCGCGCCCTCCAGATAGGTTTGACCGAGTTCGAAATCGGACGGCGGATCGCGATCGACGTCACGGTCGAATATAAGCGCGCCGTCGATATAGACGCGTTGGGCTACGGCGTAGCTCGACAAAGGATCGGCCGACCAGATCACCACGTCGGCGCGGCGACCGGGTTCAAGCGTGCCGGTTTCATCCTCGATGCCGAGCGCGCGCGCCGGATTGCGCGAGAGCCAAGTCCAGGCCTCGGCGCGCGTGATCTCGAGCCCCGCGCGGCGCCCATCCGCGAGCGCCTTGGCCGCCTCCTGGTTCAAGCGCTGGATGCCGACTTCGCTGTCGGAATGCACGATGGCGCAGGCGCCGCCTGCGTGCACGAACGGGATGTTCTCGCGGATGCCGTCATAGGCTTCGACCTCGAACCCCCACCCATCGGCCCACATTGCCGCACAGATGTCGTTCTCGGCGAGGATGTCGCCAATCTTGTAAGCCTCGACGGCGTGATGGAAGGCGGCGATCTCGAAGCCGAACTCGCGCGAGACCTCGATAGCGTTGGCCATCTCGTCAGCGCGATAGCAGTGCCATTGCAGCAGAATGTCGCCGCTGAGGACGCCCGCCAGCGTGTCCAATTCGAGATCGCGATCGGGGGGATCGCCGTCGCCATTCTCGGCCTCGCGCAGACGGCGCGCGTAACGTTCGGCGTTGGCCCATGCCTGGCGATAGCCGGCCACCGCGCCCATGCCGGTGGCGGGCGATTGGTTGCGCCCGCCATAGAGCCGTGCAGGATTTTCTCCGCACGCCATCTTCAAACTTTGCGGAGCGCCGGGAAATTTCATCTCCTGGACGGTGCGCGCCCCCAGCACCGGCCGGAGTGTCACGCCACGCCCCCCGAACAGGTTGGCAGAGCCCGGCAGCACGTGCAGCGTGGTGATGCCGCCGGCCACAGCCCGGTAGAAGCCGGGATCCTGAGGCCAGACCGAGTGTTCGGCCCAGACCTCAGCCGTGTTCGGCTGAGTCAACTCGTTGCCGTCAGATGTGGCGGCGATGCCCGGCGATGGATAGACGCCGAGGTGCGAGTGCGCGTCGATAATGCCTGGCGTCACGAAGCGGCCTACCGCATCGATCACCGTCGCGCCCTGCGGCGCTGTGAGATTGGGCCCGACCGCGCTGATGCGCCCGTCCTGCATGAGCACGTCGGCGTTGGCGAACTCAGCGCCATTGCCATCGAATACGGTGGCCCCGCGGATCAGCGTCGGAACTGACGGGCGCGGCTGATAGGTTGAGGCGAACGGCTCGGGGCCCTCGGTCTCGTCTTGTGTCTCCGCGACGGTAGCGCACGCCGCCAAAGCCAGCGACGCCGTCAGCGCAATAAGTGATGGCAGACGCATAATCCCTCCCGCTGCTCGCCATGAGAACGGCTCAAGCGCGCTGGGACAAGGGCTTGCACGCTTATCGGGAGAAATCTGCGACAGTCTGCCGGTAAATGCGTGCTTACAGTACGCGTTCGACGCCGCGCGCCGCCTTCAACGCCGCGCGCGCCGCGGGGCCGGCCGGCGCCACCGTCTTGGTGGCAAGTTCAATTTCGCGGCCGTCGGCAAGTTTCAGCACAAGGCGCAACGGCCGCGCTTCCCCCGCTGCTGGCTTGGGCAATGCAGCGATCGTCTGCGCTAGCAGGTCCAGCGGCGCGCCCTCTTTGACAAGAATGCGCAGATCGTCGGTCGTGCGCGCCTCAGCCGCCTCGACCGGTTCAAAGGTGTCGCCCGCGAGCTTGAAATCGCCATCGCGCCAACGCACCCGGCCGCGGAACACGAATGGTTTGCCGACGTCCAGCGTTTCGCGCGCAAAGGCGATGTGTTCGGGCGCAACATAAGCCTCAAAGTCGCCGGTAGGATCGGACATCGAGACGTAGGCATACGTCCCGCCCGACATGCCGGAACGGTATTGAATACGACGCACAACGCCGGCCATTGGATACGAACGCGGCTCGGTCTCGCCCTCTTCCAGAATCTCGGAAATCGTCGCGTAACGCTCGCCGGCCTCCAGAAAGAAACTGGAAAGCGGATGACCCGAAAGATAAAAGCCGACGCTCTCGCGCTCGGCGTCCAGCTTGTCCTGCGCCGACCAGGCGGGCGCTTTCGGGAAGGCCGGACGTGCGCTAGGTTCTTCAGCGCCGAACAGACTGGCTTGAGCGCTGGCCTTCTCTTCGGCAACGCGTTGCGCATACGCGGCGATAGTCTCGCAAGCCGCAAGCGCGCGCGCGCGATCCGGTTCGATTGAGTCGAATGCGCCGGCCTTTGCCAGGTTTTCCAGCTGGCGCCGGTTCACGGCGCGCGGATCGAGCCGCTCTGAGAAATCGTAGAGCGCTTTGAAGCGCCCGCCAGTCTTGCGCGTGGCGACCACGCTTTCCATTGCGGCAACGCCCACATTGCGCACCGCGCCCAACGCATACCGGACTGCGAGCCCACGCTCGGTCGGCTCAACAGCGAAATCAGCGTCCGAATGATTGAGATCGGGCGGTAGAATCTCAACGCTCATGCGCTTGGCGTCCTGCACGAAGCTGGCCAGCTTGTCGGCATTGGAGATGTCCAAACTCATCGAAGCGGCGAAGAAATCGACCGGATGATGCGCTTTCAGGTAGGCGGTCTGATAGGCGATGACGGCATAGGCAGCGGCGTGCGACTTGTTGAACCCGTACCCTGCGAACTCCGCGACCAGGTCGAAGATGTGTGCGGCAAGTCCTTCGCTAACGCCGCGTTGCTTGGCCCCGTCGATGAAGCGCGACTTCTGTTTGGCCATTTCGGCCGGCTGCTTCTTGCCCATGGCGCGGCGCAACAGGTCGGCCTCGCCCAGGCTGTAGCCGGACAGCACCTGGGCGATCTGCATCACCTGTTCCTGGTACACGATGACGCCGTAGGTTTCCTCCAGGATCGGCTTCAGGCTGGGATGCAGGTAATCGGGCTGTTCGCGCCCGTGCTTCACATTGGCGAAGCGGTCGATGTTCTTCATCGGACCGGGGCGATAGAGCGAAATGAGCGCGATGACGTCCTCAAGACAGGTGGGCTTTACCTTGCGCAGCGTGTCGCGCATGCCCTGCCCTTCCAACTGGAACACGCCAAAAGTTAAGCCGGACTGCATCAGGGTATAGGTAGGCTCGTCGCCGTAATCGGGATCGTTGAGATCGATAGCGACGCCGCGCGCCCTGATGAACTTCACCGCGCGGTCGATGATGTCGAGCGTCTTGAGGCCCAGAAAATCGAACTTCACCAGACCGGCTTGTTCCACCCATTTCATGTTGAACTGGGTGGCAGGCATGTCGGAACGCGGATCGCGATAGAGTGCGACCAGCTCCTGCAAGGGTCTGTCGCCAATGACGACGCCAGCGGCGTGCGTCGACGCGTTACGATAGAGGCCTTCGAGCTCGAGCGCAGTGTCGATCAGTTCGCGCACTTCCGCTTCGCTCTCGCGCGCTTCGTTAAGCTTGGGTTCGACCTCCATCGCCTGCGCCAAAGTCACAGGGTTCGCCGGGTTGGCCGGCACGAGCTTGGCCAGTTTATCGACCAGCCCAAACGGCAGCTGCATGACGCGCCCGACATCGCGCAGCACGGCCCGCGCTTGCAGCGTGCCAAACGTGATGATCTGCGCCACGCGGTCTGCGCCGTATTTGTTCTTGACGTACTCAATGACTTCGCCGCGGCGCTCTTGGCAAAAGTCGATGTCGAAATCCGGCATCGACACGCGCTCAGGATTGAGAAAACGCTCGAACAGAAGACCCCAGCGCAGCGGATCGAGGTCCGTAATGGTCAGCGCCCACGCCACAACCGAGCCGGCGCCCGAGCCGCGGCCCGGTCCGACCGGGATGCCCTTGGATTTCGCCCACTTGATGAAGTCCGAGACGATGAGAAAGTAGCCCGGAAACTGCATCTGGGTGATAATGCCAAGTTCGTAGTCGAGACGCTTTTCGTAATCCTCGCGTGCGCCCGCCAGCCGATCGCCGAGCGCGTCCAGACGCGCCGCCAGACCCGCCTCGGCCTGAGCCCTAAGTTCTGCGGCTTCGTCCCGTCCGCCCATTGTGTCGAAGCGCGGCAAGATCGGTTTGCGCGGCTTGGCGCGAAATGCGCAGCGGCGCGCGATCTCGGCCGTATTCTCGATCGCCTCCGGCAGATCCGAGAACAGTTCGCGCATCTCGTCCGGCGATTTGAAGTAATGTTCGGCCGTTACGCGCGGACGCTCCTCTTCGCCAAGGTAGGAGGATGCTGCGATGCACATGAGCGCATCGTGCGCACGGTGCTTGCGGCGCGTATCGAAGCGGATGTCGTTGGCGGCAACCAGCGGGAGGCCGAGCTCGTACGCCAGTTCGATCAGCGGCCCCTCTGTCTCGGCCTCAATCGCTTCGCCGTGACGATGCAGCTCAACATAAAGCCGGTTCTGGAAGGCCGCCGCGAGCTGCTTCAGGTTCGTCGCGACAAGGTCCGCTTTGCCTTCGGCAAGCAGGTGCGCAAAGGCGCCGTCGCCGCCCCCTGTCAGCGCGACCAGGCCGTCGCTATGCTCGAGCACGCGCGCGAACCCAACATGGGGCTCGTCCGTGCCTACCGTATCGAGATAGGCGGCGCTGGATAGGCGCATGAGATTGGCGTAGCCGGCGGCGTCTTGCGCAAACAGCGCCAGCGCGCCGTCCACGCCCCCTTTGCCTTTCACATCCAGCGCCAACCCGACAAGCGGTTGCACGCCAGCCTCGGCGGCCGCTTCGGAAAATTCTAGCGCGCCGAAGAGATTGTTGGCGTCAGCGAGTCCCAGCGCCGGCATTTCATGCTGTGCCGCCAGTGCAACCAGCGCTTTGACCTGCACCGCCGATTGCAGCAGCGAATAGGCGGAACGGGCGCGCAGGTGAATGAAGGGTTGGGACATGGCGAATCGCCCGCCCAAGGTAGTGAATGCAGCCACCGCACGGAAGACGGGCGGCTAGCTCCGCCGCACCAGCCGGCCGTGATCCAGAGCCATGACGCGATCCATGTACTTCGCGAGCTCCAGATTGTGGGTGGCTATGAGGGCGGCCGCCCCCTGTTTGCGCACAAGCTCTGTCAGTGCGGCGAAAACGACGAGAGAGGTGTCCGGGTCCAGGTTGCCGGTTGGTTCGTCGGCGAGGATCAGAACGGGATTGTTGACCATCGCCCGGGCGACGGCGACGCGTTGCTGTTCGCCCCCCGACAGCTGCGCCGGCTGATGATGGATGCGCTCGGCAAGACCCATTAGCCCCAGTAGCCGCGCTGCCTCGCTGAGCGCGTCGCGCCGCGAGCGGCCGGCGATCAGCGCCGGCAGCGCTACATTGTGCTGGGCGTCGAATTCCGGCAGCAAATGATGGAATTGGTAGACAAAACCGATCTGGTTTCGGCGAATTGCGGTGCGGGCGTCATCGCCAAGCGCCCAGCCGTCCAGGCCCGCCACGCTCACTTCTCCGCCACTCGGCTTCTCGAGCAGCCCGGCGGCATGCAGCAACGAGGACTTGCCCGACCCGGAGGGCCCGATGAGCCCCACCACCTCGCCGGCGGCGACGTCGAGATCGACGCCGTCGAGTACGGTCAGATGGCCTTCGCCGGATTTGTAGCGGCGCACCAGCCCACGAAGACTGAGCACCGTTTGGGTCTTTGTCGGCGCAGCGACGTCATTCATAGCGCAGCGCCTCCACCGGATCCAAGCGAGAGGCCCACCAGGCGGCCGCCAGCGTCGCGGCGAACGTGACGACGATGGTGAACACCGAGATCAACAGCACTTCACCCCATTCCACTTTGGCCGGGAGCGTTTCCAGCGAATAGACCGTGCCGGGGAACGGATCGAATCCCGTTGTGGCTTCGATGAAGTGCTGGATGGCGCCAATGTTGAGACAGAACAGAATCCCCAGAAACAGACCGAGCGAAAGACCGATAACGCCGAGGCTCGCGCTGGCCATGAAGAAGACGCGCTGAATGGCGCCCTTCGTTGCGCCCATCGTGCGCAAGATGGCGATGTCGCGGCTCTTATTTTTTACCAGCATGATGAGTCCGGTGAGAATGTTAAGCGCGGCGATGGCCACCAGGATCATCAGGATCAGGCGCATCACGTTCCGCTCAACCACCAGCGCATCGGCAAGACCCTGGCTCTTGGCGCGCCAGTCGTAAACAAACGCATCTAGCCCGAGGCGCGAGCGCAACTCCACCATCGCCGCTACGGTGCGATCCGGGTCGCGGATGCGTATTTCGAGTTCGTCGGCGCCGTCGCCGCGGCCGAACATGATCTGCGCCTGTTCAAGGGGCATGTAGATCAGCCCGGAGTCGAATTCGGCCATGCCGACGCTGAACACACCGCCGATCAGAAAGGATTTTCGCCGCGGCGTGAGCCCGAACGGCGTGGCCGCGCCCTGCGGCGACAATATCGAGAGCGCCATGCCTTCGCGCACGCCCAGCGCGGCGGCGAGGCGGTCTCCGACCAAGATGGTGGGCGCATCCGCGCCTTCGAACCCTTCGAGCCCGCCTCCTTCGCGGATGCTGTCCATCACGATCGGCAATTGCTGCAGCTGCTCGCGCGGAATGCCGCGTACAATGACGCCGGCGGCCATGCCGTCCGGGGATGTCGCGAGCCCCTGTGCGTTGATGATCGGCGTCACGTGCAGCACGTCCGGCGTCTCGCGCGCAAGCGCTGCGAGGCGCGCGATCTCGGAGCCGGATAGATTCCGGGTATCGACGTAAACGTGCCCGTTCACGCCGAGGATGCGCGAGAGCAGCGTTTCGCGAAAGCCATTCATCACCGACATGGTGATGATAAGCGCCATAACCGCGAGCGTAATGGCGACCACGGATATGACCGAGATGAGCGCCACGCCGCCATGCTGGCGTTTGGCGCGCAAATAGCGGCCCGCCAGCATGCGCTCGAAGAGACCGAAGGGGACGCTGCGTCCGTTGCTCATCAATACGCTCGCGCGATCAGGATTTCTTCAACGCCGGGATTGCCGGTGAAAATGCATTTGCCGAAGCTCGGCGGCTGATTGAGCGGGGCGTTGCGGATGGTGAGCTTCAGCGCCTTCAACCGTTCGCCGACGTCTTCGAGCGCCGCCCCACTCGGCCGAGACCAGTGAATGCGCGCCCACCCTTTCACGTCCTTCTCGTCGTCGCCGGCCCCATAATATCGCTCAAGGTCCGCAAAATCTCTGAAACCGTCCTGGATGCCGGCGTTCATTCTCGACTTCGCTTCGTTGAAGAGTTCGCGCTGCGCGGTCTCCAGCAACGTCTGAGCCTGAGCGACAAAATCGGAGCGTGCAAGCGTGTGCGACTTGATCTTTTGGCCTTCGCGCAGGGCGTTGCGCTTGATGAAGGTGACTTGGCCGTTGGCGGCGTCGCGCGGCCCGATTTCGCAAATGATCGG
>CAZHWA010000079.1:0-7856 GCA_964536175.1 uncultured Terricaulis sp.
AGGACGGCGTGCGCGTGCCGATGTTCATCGTCCATCGCCGGGATGTGACGCCGAATGGCGCGCGGCCGACGCTGCTTTACGCCTATGGCGGTTTCAACGCAGCTCAGCTTCCCGTCTTCCAGCCGCAACGCCTGCAATGGATGGAGATGGGCGGCGTTTTCGTACTTGCCAACGTCCGCGGCGGCAGCGAGTACGGCAAGGAATGGCACGATGCCGGCCGGCTCCTGAACAAGCAGAACGTGTTCGACGATTTCATCGCCTCCGGCGAGCATCTGATCGCCATGGGTTGGACTAGTTCGCAGCACCTCGCCATCCAGGGCCGATCCAACGGCGGCTTGCTGATCGGGGCAGTGATCAACCAGCGCCCAGATTTGTTCGCCGCAGCGCTGCCTCAGGTCGGCGTGATGGACATGCTGCGTTACACGCAGTTCTCAGCTGGCCGTTTCTGGACCGACGATTATGGCGATCCCGCCGAAGAGGTTCACTTCCGCAACCTCTACGCCTACTCGCCCTATCACAACGTGCGCGAGCATGTGGACTATCCGGCGGTGCTGATTACGACAGCCGACACCGACGACCGCGTCGTGCCGGGCCATTCCTTCAAGTACGCCGCGCGCATACAGGCGGCGCAGGGCGGCGCGGCCGAAGCCGGCGAAGCGCCGCGCCTCATCCGCATTCAGACGCGCGGCGGGCACGGCTCGGGCCGTTCGATCGACCAGCTCGTCGGCGAATTCGCCGACATGTGGACGTTCATCGCCCACCACACGGGCTTGCGCTACGCGGGCCACTGAGGAGGAGACAATGCCGGGCGCGCCATCCGCCATCGAAGTGCGCGTGGCGCGGCTCGCCGATCTGTTCGATCCGCTCGACCCGTTTCCCATTCCAACGCGCGACCTTGCGCCGACCGCCGAGTCTTTCATTGTCGGCTGGGCGCGCGAGGTTCGGCGCGACGCGGCGCTGAGCATTATTGTGCACGTCCCGCAAGCGGAGCTGCGTTCGGCCGAAGCCGGTATTCTCGCGGAAGCGCTGCGCGGCCATTTCACCGGCCGGGCCAAAGCCATTCAAGGCGATCTTGACGAATTGTTCCGTACTGGACGTCGCGCGCTGGCCATCGGGCTGGCCGTGCTCGCTGTTTGCATCGGCGTCAGCACTGTCGCGACCGCAGTACTCGGTGAGACGCCCGTCGCCGTCTATCTGAGCGAGGGCGTCATCATCTTCGGCTGGGTGGCAAACTGGCGGCCGGCCGAAATATTTCTTTATGATTGGTGGCCCATCCGCAGACGCAAGCTGTTGTTCGAGCGTTTGGCCGCGGCGCCGGTGGAGATCCGGGGCTATTGATTTCAAGTGCGCCATGCGCGTCGTTGGCTTGCGTCAGGCGAGCGCGGTCGCGGCTAATAGGGTCACACGGCTAACACAGCCCAAGAGGCAGCTGCGCACGCCAGCACCACGAGCGCCGCGTTGGCCTTGAAGCGGGCGAGCGCGATGGCTGCTGTGAGTGCGATCACGGCCGTAAGCCAATCGAAGCTTTCGATAACCGGCATCGAAAAACTGTCCCCCCAGGGCATGTCGATCTCTACGTTGGCGCTGAAGAGGACGTGCTGGCCGAACCAGACCGCTAGGCTTCCGATCACGCCGATCACTGCCGCAGTGACCGCGCGGAGCGCTCCGGCGGTGAAGCGATTTCGGCGCAACGCCTCGGCGTATGGAGCGCCAGCGAAGATGAATAAGAAGGACGGCGCAAACGTACACCAGCTCGCGAGCGCCGCGCTCGCCAAGGCGAGACTGAAGCCGCCGCCCTCGCTCTGCCACCCAGCAAGGAAACCGACGAACTGGTTCACCAGGATGAGCGGGCCGGGTGTTGTTTCGGCCAACCCCAGTCCATCGATCATTTGCGCCTGGGATAGCCATTGATGCACGTCGACCGATTGTTGCTGGAGATAGGCCAGCACTGCGTAAGCGCCGCCGAATGTGACGACCGCCAGTTGGCTAAACAGCAATCCGACTTGACTCAGCACATGCTCTGGTCCGAGCGCGGCGATAATGAGCGCCACCGGCGCGAGCCACAGCAAAGCCCAAAGCCCCGCTGTCGCGAGGGAGTTCGCGGCGGACGGCGCGCGTGCGTCGGCGAGTTCTTGGCGCGAAGCTTCTGTTTCGGTTGCAGCTGAAGGCGGGACGCCTGCGCTCCCAACGTCCAAAGGCGTAACTGTGCCCACAAACATGGCTGCGAGGATCACCAGGGGAAAGGGCAAGCCGAACACATACAGCGCCGTGAATGCAGCGAGCGCAATCAGTGCATAGGCCACTGTCGTCAATGCGCGTCGGCCAATGCGGATAAGCGCATCGATAATGAAAGCGACCACCGCCGCCTTGACGCCAACGAAGAGGGCCGCGACCGCGGGCGTCGTGCCTTGTGCGACGTAGAACCAGGATAAGCCGTACACGATGAGTGCGCCGGGCAGCACGAAGAGCGCTCCGGCTACGACGCCGCCGCGCACGCCGTGCAGAAGCCAGCCGACATAAGTGGCGAGCTGTTGCGCCTCCGGGCCGGGCAGCAGCATGCAGTAATTCAGCGCATGCAGGTAACGCGCCTCGTCGATCCACCGCTTCTCCTCGACAAAGATGCGATGCATCAGCGCAATCTGCCCAGCCGGCCCGCCGAAGCCGAGACAGCCGATCTTGAACGACGCGGCCGTCAGCTCTCCAAAACTTGGCTTGGCTGCCTCGGTCACGCCAGCTCCATGCGCTTGCGGGTCTATCCTTCGCACGTGAAGCTACTGCGACAAGTGCTCATCGGCCGGGCCTCCGGCATGACGCTCGCGCGTGCGCGCGTGGCCCAGGCATAGAGCGCGTCGTAGATGAGCATGCCCTGTTCCAACAGCGCCTGGTCGTCGTCGCAATTGAGCGCGAGGCCGAGCGAGATGGCGTGCAGGCCGGCGGCTTCCGGCGCGATTGCGTGCTGGTCTGTATCAGCGCCGCGGACGATTGGCGCGAGTACGGCGAGAGCAGGATCTTTGTCGAGGTCAAAACGCTTCAGCAGCGTGTCGAACGAGCAAAGCTCGCCCTCGTGCGAAATCGGCGCACAGGGGATGTCGAACGCCACGGCAACCTCGCGCGCAGCCGTTTCGAAGACTTGCTCGGTCGGCGCGTAGAGAATGCGTGCGTCGGGATCAATAAAGCACGGCACGGCCCAGGGGCAGGCGATGCGGTCGATTTTGGGACGCTCGCGCATCACCCACCTTGAGGGCCGGCGGCCGTCGATGACTTCTTGGAGGATGGCTTCGAGAGGTTTCGTCATGGCGCGCTCCGTCCCACAAGGGGATCGGAGCGGGACTTGGACGAAACCGTCTAACCGGGCGCCCGCGTTAAGGCCCGGCAGCACGGAAAATAGTACATCGCCGCGTTTGCCGCAAACTCAGCCGAAGTTGCGCTTCATCTGCGCGACGCCTTCTTCGACCAGCGCAGCTTGCGTCTGATCGTTCATGCGCTCGCGGATCATGCGCTCGGCGGCGGCGATCGCCGCTTCGGCTGCAGCGGCGCGGACTTCGTCGACGGCTTTCGTCTCGGCGCTGGCAATGCGGTCATCGACCTGTTTCTCGCGCCGCGCCATCGCCGCCATCATCGACTGGCGCGTTTCTTCGGCGACGGCGGCAGCCTGCTCTTTGGCCGTTTCGACGATAGTCTTGGCTTCGGCGTCCGCCTGCGCGCGCTTGGCTTGGTAGTCCGCCAGCAGTTTCTCGGCTTCTTCGCGCATGCGCCGCGCTTCATTCAGCTCCTTGGCGATGGCTTGCGAGCGCTGATCCAGCGCTGACAGGATCATGCCTGGCACCTTGAGGTACCAGAGTAGCGCGAAAAACAGGATGAAGGCGATCAGTGCGATATTCGTCGCATCGCCGAACCAGGCTGCCATCAGGCGTCTCCCGCAACACGCTGGCGCGGCGCCGCCGGCGTCGCCGGCGAAGGCGCCAACTTGTCGGCAATCTCTCGCGCCAGACCCTCGGCCAGCGCCGGGACTTCGGCCAGCGTCTTCTGGCGGGCCGCGTCGACGCGGCCCTCGGCGGCGGCGATGCGCTCGGCCAGGCGCTTTTCGGCGGCTTCCTGTTCGGCGGTGAGCTTCGCCATCATGTCGGCGCGGGCGGCGTCGACCATTGCCCGTGCGTCGGCGCGCGCTTTGGCGATCGCCCGTTCCATCTCGGCGCGCGCCTCTTCAGCGTCGGCGCTCTTCTGCGCCGCCTGATCGAGATCGTGCCTCATCGCGCCTGCCCGCCGCTCGATCACCGAACCCACGCGGGGCAGGATGAAGCGCGACACCACAACGTAAAGCAGCCCGAAGGTAATCGCGAACCAGATCAGCTGGCTCGCGAACAGACTGGAATCGAACGGCGGAAACGCTCCGCCAGCTGCGTGCTCGCCCCCATGCGCGGCGGCGTCGGCGGCGGCCGCGTGCACGGCGTCTTCGCTGACGGCGTGAGGGTCGATCGTAGCGGGCGGGTGAGCCGCCATGAGCCTTTGCTCCGGTTAGAATACGAACAGCAGCAGGAGCGCGATCAGCAGCGAGAAAATGCCGAGCGCTTCGGTCACGGCAAAGCCGAAAATCAGGTTTCCGAACTGCTTGGGCGCTTCCGACGGGTTGCGCAGCGCGCCCTGCAGGAAGTTGCCGAAGATGATGCCGACGCCGATGCCGGCGCCGCCCATGCCGATAGCCGCGATGCCGGCCCCAATCAGTTTCGCTGCTTCAGCGTCCATTGTCTTCCTACTCCAGTTTCTCGTTTGCGATGGCCGTCAGTGGCCAGGGTGAAGGGCGTCGTTCAGGTAGATGCAGGTGAGTAGTGCAAACACGTACGCCTGCAGGAACGCGACCAAAAATTCGAGCGCGTAGAGCGCCACCGTCATGGTGAGCGGCAGAAGCGAGCCGAACAGGCCGACAGCGCCCGCGGCCGCCATCATAGGCACGAAGCTCGCGAACACTTTCAAGACAAGGTGGCCGGCCAGCACGTTGGCCCAAAGTCGGACGGCGTGTGAGAGCGGGCGCGAGAAGAACGAAATAACTTCGATCAGCACCACAAACGGCAGGATGTAGATCGGTACGCCGGACGGAACGAAAATCTTGAAGAACTTCAGCCCGTTTTTCGCCAGTCCCACGACAATCACAGTGAAGAACACCATCAGCGCCATCACCGCCGTGACGATGATGTGGCTGGTCGGGGTAAAGAAGAGCGGGAACATGCCCAGCATGTTCGCGGCGAAAATCCAGAGAAAGAGCGTGAAGACGAACGGCAGGAAGCGCTTCACCCCTTCATCGCCGGCGGCGTCATGCACCATGCCGTGGACGAAACTGTAGCCGGTCTCGGCCACCACCTGCGCCCGGCCGGGCACCAGGGCGGCAGGCTTCATCGCCCACCAGAAAAACGCCGCCGTCAAACCGGTGCCCAGCACCATGAACAGCGCGGCGTCGTTGAACGCCAGATTGCCCACGCCCCAGGCCGCCGGCAGGTCCGCGATGTGAGCGTCCACATTGTTGTTGGTGTGGAACTGATGGATCGGGTCGTTCGACAAACTCAGGTCCTCATCGTCGGGCTACTCGTCGTCATCCGGGATCGAGCGCGCCTTCGGGTCCGGCGGGTTTGCGCGGTTGTACGCATTCGCCGTACGCACCACGTTCACCACACCCGCCGCGAACCCCAGCCCGAAGCCGATCACCAGCCCCCACGGCGAGCTGTGGAGGAAATAATCCGCCCCGAAGCCGAGCAATGCGCCGACGATGATCGCCGCGCCAAACTCCCCGCCAAAGCGGAGCGCCAGACCGGCGGCGCTCTGCGCAGGTGGGGCGGTCGAGGCGCCTTCTCCCCGCGCTTCGGCAACGCGCCGGCGCAGATCGGAAAGAGCGTCCTCCGGCGGTTTTCTGTCAGCCATTGAACGGTCGATGCGCCAAACCGGGGCGACTCGTCAGAGCCGTCCCGTTCGCGCGCGCGGATTACTAGCAGGGGTTGGCCGGGGGTCAAGGAAGCCGGGGTGCGGCATTTGGATGGCTGACATGGCCCCCGCGCCAAGCGCCGGCCGGCGGGCCAGACTACTCCGCCGCGAGCGCCTGGGCGCGGCCCAGGTCCACCGAGACCAGCTGCGAGACGCCCTGTTCCGGCATGGTCACGCCATAGAGGCGGTCCATCCGCGACATCGTCACCGGATTGTGGGTGATGACGATAAAGCGGGTGGTGGTGAGGCGTTTCATCTCGTCCAACAGCCGGCAAAAGCGGTCAACATTGGCGTCGTCCAGCGGTGCGTCGACCTCGTCCAGCACACACAACGGGGCAGGATTGGCCAGGAATACCGCGAAGATCAGCGCCGTCGCTGTCAGCGCCTGTTCGCCGCCGGAAAGCAGTGAGAGGTGGCTGAGGCGCTTGCCCGGCGGCTGAGCGAATATCTCCAGGCCGGCCTCCAGCGGGTCTTCGCTTTCCGTGAGCTTGAGCGCCGCCTGGCCGCCTTCGAACAGGGTGGCGAAGAGCTGGGCAAAATGGGCGTCCACTTCCTCGAACGCGCGCATCAGACGCGTGCGGCCCTCAGTGTTGAGAGCAGCTATTGCCCGACGCAGTTTGGCGATGCCCTGGGCGACGTCTTCTTTTTCTTTGGTCAAAACCGCCACGCGCTCCTGCGCCTCGGCGAGTTCCTCCTGCGCACGCAGATTGACGGGGCCGGCCGCATCGCGTTCGGCCTTGAGGCGTTCGAAGCGGCGTTCGATCTCAGGGATCGACGCGCCCCCGAGCGCGCCCGAAGCAAGGTTTCCGGCCAGTTCAATCAATTGCTCCGGCGCTTTGCCGGTCTGCTCGCGTGCATGCGCGACGATGTCCTCCACGCGCGCCGCGGCGGCCTCGGTATGGGCCTGGGCGGCCGCGCGGCGTTCGCGTGCCGCCGCATGCGCTTGCTCTAAGGCGCGTGCATGCTCGGCCGCCGATCGCGCGGCCGCTTCGGCCTCCGCCACCCGATCGCCCGCCGCGGCGCGGCGCTCTTCGGCGCCGGCGGCTTCGTCCATCAGCGCCTCCAGGCGGGCGCGAGCGTCGCCGGGCGCGCTCTTCGCTGCATCGCGGCGGCGCTCGATCTCGTCCAATTCGCGCGCCAGCGCCGCCAGGCGCCCGTCCGTGTCGTCGACGCGCGCGCGCCACTGCGCGCTCTCCTGCGCAATCGCGTTGCGGCGCGCGGCGCGTTGCGCGCGCTCGCGCACCAGGCTTTGTGCAGCCGCGCTCGCCTCAACGGCGGCGAGGCGGGCGGTTTCCACAGCCGCACGCGCCTCGGCGATGCTCATTTCGTCAGTCGCTTCGGGAGTCTCTCCCACAGCGCCGTGCGCTGCTTCCGCCGCCATGCGCGCCTCGGCGATTTCGTCATCGAGGGCGGCAGCCTGCGTAGTGAGGGTTTGGTTCCGCTCGGCGATGCGTGCGTGCTCGGCTTCAAGTCGCTCGACTTCGCGCGCTGCATCGGCGTCCGCGGCCGCCAGTCTTGGCGCCTGGCTGCGCAGGTCGCGCGCCTGGATGTCGAGCCGCTGACGCTCCGCCTTTGCCGTCTCCCAAAGCCCCTTGGCTTGGCCAAGCCGTTCTTCGGCGGCGGTCAGCTCGGCGCGCACCGCTGCCAACCGGTTCTTGTGCTCCAGCCGCGCGGCGGCAGGCTGGGGCGCATCGGCGCGCCGCACGTATCCGTCCCAGCGCCAAAGGTCGCCCGCTATCGATACGATCCGCGCGCCAGGGGTCAGCTGTTTTGCCAGCGTTGGCCCATCTTCCGCCTCGACAACGCCAATGAGCGCCAGCCGCGCGGCAAGGGCGGCCGGCGCCTTCACAAACCGTGCGAGCGATTGCGCAGATGGCGGCAAAGTT